>NZ_JBFBFU010000018.1:0-191278 GCF_040684355.1 Kitasatospora sp. NPDC091276
CGCGCCCCGCTGGGGGGGCGGGGGGGCGGCGGGGGGCCGCTCCCCCCCCCGGCCCGGCGCGCGCTCCCCCCCCCCCCCCCCCCACCGCGACCGCGACAACCCGGTCGGCCACCCCGGCGCCCGCGTCCGCCGCCCTGGGCCGCCGGGTCGCCGAGGTGGCCACCGCCCAGCTCGGCGTGCCCTACGCCTGGGGCGGCGGTGACCGGCTGGGGGCGAGCCTCGGCTTCTGCGACGACGAGAACGGCTACCTGGACGGCGTCTGCGTGGGCGAGAGCACGGTCGGCTTCGACTGCAGCGGCCTGTCCCTCTACTGCTGGTACCGGGCCAGCCACGGCACGGTCGAGCTCGGGCACTACACCGTCGCCCAGTTCCACCGCAGCGCCCCGGTGGAGCGTGACGCCCTCGCCCCGGGCGACCTGCTGTTCTTCTCCCGCCCGGACGCGCCGCTGCACCACGTCGGGATCCACGTCGGCGACGGCGCGATGATCCACGCCGAGCGCACCGGGACGCCGGTCGCCCGGGTCGAGCACGTCCTCGACGTCCCGCGCTGGGCCGGCGAGTTCGCCGGTGCCCGCCGCCCCGGGCCGGCCGGCTGAGCGGGCCTCAGAGGCCGCGCCGCTCCCCCGACCCCTGGTGTCCCTGGTGGACGCGCAGCAGCAGGCCGTGCAGCAACTGCCGCTCCCGCGCGTCCAGCGGCGCCAGCACCTCGTCCTGCACCGCGCGCGCCCGGGCGTCCAGCTCCGCGAGCAGCGCCCGCCCGGCGCCGGTGACCGACACCGAGACCCGCCGCCGGTCCGCCGGGTCGCGGACGCGCTCGACGTACCCGGCGGCGGCCAGCTGGTCGGCGACCTTGGCGAGGTCGCTCGGGTCGATGCCCAGCCGCTGGACCAGGTCCCGCTGGGCGTGCGGCCCGAAGTCGGCGAGCGCGGCCAGCACGGCCATGTCCCAGAGCCGGAGGCCGTGCTCGGCGAGCTGCTCGGCGAGGCGGCCCCGTGCCGTCCGGCCGATCCGGGAGAGCAGGTAGGTACTGAGGTCGAGCAGCGTCGGCGGCAGGGAGGGAGTGGACAGGGGAGGGTCGGACAGGGAAGGGGCGGGCAGCGGGGATTCGGGGAGCGGGGGTTCGGGGGCCATGGCGTCAGTCTAGGGTTCATCCCTATAGTGGGTGCCGACCCACTGATATCCGACTGATCCGACCCGCTGAATCCCCGAACCCGGGAGCTTCGACCGTGGACGCCCTGTACCCCCGCCTGCTCGTGACCCGTTTCGCCGAGTGCTTCGGGTTCTACCGGGCGGTCCTGCCGCCCCTCACCGGCGCCGCCCTGGTCAAGGGCGCCCCCGACGGCCCCTACGCCAACTGGGACGTCGACGGGCAGGCCGTCCTGGTGCTCTTCGACCGCGCCGCGATGGCCGCCGCCCTGGGCACCACCGGCCTGCCCGAACGCCCGGCCGCCCCCGCCCAGGACGCCGCGATGCTGGTCTTCAGGGTGGCCTCCGTGGACGACGCGTTCGCCCTCTGCCTGCGCCACGGCGGCGCCCCGGTCGTCGGCCCGGCCGACCGGCCCCGGTGGGGCCCGAACCTGCGCAGCGCCCACCTGCGGGACCCGGACGGCCATCTGATCGAGCTCCAGTCCTACTGAGCCGCCCCGCCCGACCGGCGCGCGGGGTCGTCCGCCCAGAGGTCGGCGCTGCACGCCGCCACCAGCGCGCCGATCCTGGCCCACGCCTCCTCCGCGGGCAGCGGTTCGAGCCGGCGGCCGTCCCGCAGCCGCAGCGCGACCCGGTCGTCCACGGCCTCCTGGGCCCCGATCACGGCCTGGTACGGCACCAGGCGCGCCGCCCGGATCCGGGCGCCCAGGCTGCCGTGCCCGGGCCCGGCGACCTCGGCGCGCAACCCGAGGTCGAGGCAGCGCCGCCGGAGCCGCTCGGCCTGCGGCAGTTCGCCCTCGGAGACCGGCAGCAGCACCACCTGCGCCGGGGCGAGCCAGGCCGGGAACGCGCCGCCGTACAGCTCGATGAGGTGGGCGACCACCCGCTCCACGCTGCCGATCACGCTGCGGTGGACCATCACCGGCCGGTGTTTCGCGCCGTCCGGGCCGATGTAGTGCAGGCCGAAGCGCTCGGGCTGGTGGAAGTCGATCTGCACGGTGGAGAGGGTGAACTCGCGCCCGGCGGCGTCGGCGATCTGCACGTCGATCTTCGGCCCGTAGAAGGCGGCCTCGCCCTCCGCGGCCTCGAACGGCACGCCGGAGCGTTCCAGCACGTCGGTGAGCAGCGCGGTGGCCCGCTCCCAGAGGGCCGGATCCGCCACGTACTTGCCGCCCGCGCCGGGCAGCGAGAGCCGGTAGCAGACCGGTTCGATGCCGAGCGCGCGGTGTGCCGCGCGGATCAGCTCCAGTGCGGCGACGGCTTCGTCGGCGGCCTGCTCCGGGGTGCAGAACACGTGCGCGTCGTTCAGCTGGATCGCCCGGACCCTGGTCAGCCCGCCCAGCACGCCGGACAGTTCGGAGCGGTACATGCCACCCAACTCGGCCATCCGCAGCGGGAGTTCCCGGTAGCTGTGGGGTCGGGAGCGGTAGATCAGGGCGTGGTGCGGGCAGAGGCTCGGCCGGAGCACCATCTCCTCCGAGCCCAGTTCCATGGGTGGGAACATGTCGTCGCGGTAGTGCGCCCAGTGGCCGGAGATCTCGTACAGCTCGCGCTTGCCGAGCACCGGCGAGTACACGTGGCGGTAGCCGGCCCGCCGCTCGCGCTCGCGGATGAACTCCTCCAGGGTGTGCCGGATCGCGGCGCCGTCGGGCAGCCAGTAGGGCAGGCCGGAGCCCATCAGCGGGTCGGTGTCGAACAGGTCGAGTTCGCGGCCGAGCTTGCGGTGGTCGTGCGCGGGGTGGTCGTGTGCAGGGCGGTCGTGCGCGGCGTGGTCGTGCATGGGGTGGTCTCCACTCGGATCTGCGGGCGAGTGGTCCGGAAACGGCGAAGCCCCGGGGCACTCGCCCCGGGGCTTCGGACTAGGTCAGCAGTCAGCGCACCGGGACTCTCTCCGGCGTCGTCGTGGCGAGTGCAGCGCGCTTCATGAGATCCACGATAACAGGGCGCCGACCGCCGTGGTGATCTTTATCCGCGGCCGCTCAGAACAGGACGGCGCAGCCGCGCGCGTCGAGCGCGCCGAGCAGTCGCGGCGAGGGGCGCGCCTCGTTCCACCGCAGGTCCAGCTTCTCCAGTGCGGGCAGTTCGGCCAGCCAGTGCGGCAGTTCGGTGATCCGGTTGCCCCGAAGGTCGAGCCGGCGCAGCAGCGGCAGCCCGGCGAGCACCGGCGGGACCTCGGCGAGCGCGTTGTCCCGCAGTTCGAGTTCACGCAGCGCGGTGAGGCCGCCGAAGGTGTCCGGCAGGGTGGTCAAGTGGTTCCCGCACAGCCAGAGTTCACGCAGGGCGGTCAGTTCGCCGAGACGGTCGGGCAGCGCCGCGAGCCGGTTGCGCTGGACGCGCAGCTCGACCAGGGCGGTCATGTCGCCGATGGTGGCGGGAAGTTCGGTGAGCCGGTTGTCGCCGACGTTGAGGTAGCGCAGCGCGGTGAGGCGGCCGAGCGCGGCCGGCAGTGCGGTCAGCGCGTTGTCGTGCAGGTAGAGGAAGTCGGCGAGCCCGGTCAGCTCGCCCAGTTCGGCGGGCACGCCGGTGAGCCGGTTGTGCCCGAGGTCGAGGGTGCGAAGCCGTCGCAACCCGCCGACCTCGGGAGGCAGTTCGGTCAGGCCGGTCTCGGCGAGGATGAGCACGGTCAGGTCGGTCCGGTCCCACACCTCGGCCGGCACCGCGCCGAGGGGCCGGCGCCAGAGGTTCAGCGTCACGTCGGTCACGCCCGTCATTGTCCCGTCCACGCGCCCGCTGCCGACGGGCGGTCGTGACGACATGTGAACGGATCTGGCGCCTTCCTTCACTGCTCCGATACGTTCTGGATCACTCAGCGGTCAGCAGCCCCTCCGGGAGTCGTCATCAACGCTCAGCCCGTCCCCGTGCCCCTCACCCTCCCCGCCCTGCTGGACCACCGGGCGGCGCTGCACCCCGACCGGGAGGCGCTGCTGGTGCCGGGCGGCGGCAGCCTCACCTACGGCCGGTGGCGCGAACGGGCGGTGCGGGCCGCGCACGGGCTGGCCCGGGCCGGGGTACGGCCCGGGGACCGGGTGGCGCTGCTGCTCGACAACCGGGAGTGGGACGCGTACGCCGTGGCGTTCCTGGCCGCGCACTACGCGGGCGCGGCGGGGCTGGTGATCCGCGCGGACCTCTCCGGGGCGGACGTCGCGCGGCTCGTCGACGCCGCCGGGGCGCGCTGGGCGATAGCCGGGAACGGGCCGCGCACCGCTCTGCCCGCCTTCACCCTCGACGGCCTGGAGAACAGCGGTGACGGCAAGGGAAGCGGTGACGAACCGCCGCATCGGGCCGCTCCCGGGGACCTCGCCCAGATCATCGGCACCTCCGGCACCACCGGCACCCCGAAGGGCGTCCGGGCCGCGCACGCCAGCCTGACCGCCGGGCTCGTCCTCAACCCCCGCCCCCGCCCGTACGCGCACTCGCGCTACGCGGTGCACGCCTTCCCGATCGGGACCAACGCCGCCCAGGTCGTCCTGGTGAACGCGCTGACCGCGCAGCCGGCCACGATCTGCCTGCCGCGCTTCGACGCGGAGGAGTTCGGCCGAGTGGTCGAGGAGTACGGCGCGGGCACCGTCTTCCTGGTGCCGTCGATGGCGGTGGAACTGCTGAACTCCGGGATCGCCGAGCGCCGGGACCTGAGCAGCGTCCTCCTGGTCAGCTCCTCGGCCGCCGCGCTCCCGCCCGCCGTCGCCGCCGGGCTCTGCGCCGCCCTGCCCAAGGCGACCGTCGTCAACACCTACACCTCCGCCGAGGCCTCCCCCGCCCAGATCTCCGCGATCGTGGACGCCGGCCGCCCCGGTTCGGTCGGCCGCCCCACCGACCCGGCCGACCTGCGGATCCTGGACGAGGCCGGGCAGCCCGTCGCGCCCGGCGACACCGGCGAGCTCTGGCTGCGCCAGCCGGGCCCGCCCCGGGGGTACGTCGGCGCGGATTCCGGCGCCGTGTTCCGCGACGGCTGGGTGCGGATGGGCGACCTGGGCCGGCTGGACGGGGACGGCTACCTCCACCTGGTCGACCGGGAGAGCGACATCGTCAAGTCCGGTGCGCTGAAGGTCTCCACGCTGCGCATCGAAGCGGTGCTGCACGAGCACCCGCAGGTCGCCGACGCGGCCGCGCTCGGGCTGCCGCACCCGGTGATGGGCCAGGTGCCGGTGGCGGCCGTGGTCCCGCTCCCGGGCGGGATCGACCTCGACGGGCTGCGGCTCTTCCTCGGCGAGCGGCTCGCCCGGGCCGAACTGCCCGTACGCCTGCTGGTGACGGACTCGCTGCCGCGCAACCCCAGCGGAAAGGTCGTCAAGCACCGGCTCCGGGCCAGGTTCGAGGAGCCCGTGCCCACCGCCGGCACCGCACCGGCCACCGCCCGGGAGCGCGCGCTGGCCGAGCTGTGGCGGGGCGTGCTGGGGCGGCCGGTCCGGGCCGTGGAGGAGGAGTTCTTCGCGCTCGGCGGGGACTCCTTCCGGGCCGTCCAGCTGGCCGCCGCGATCTCCGCCGAGTTCGGCGTGGCGGCCGGTACGGCCCTGGTGTTCGAGCGGCCCTCACTGCGGGCCCAGGCCGCCTGGCTGGAACAGGCGGTGGCCTCGACCGGCTCCGCCGGGCCGGTGGAGCCGGTGGAGGCCGAGGCGACGGCGTTCCTGCGCTCGCTGCGCGCCCAGCCGCACGAGCTCCCGCTCACCGCGCAGCAGGAGAACTTCCTGCGCTGGATGGCCGAGGCCGCGGGCCGCAACGTCGGCTCGGTGGCGGTGATGTTCCGGGTGCTGGAGGAACTGCGGACGGACACCCTGGCCGACGCCCTCCACCAGGCGATCCGCCGCCACCCCGCGCTGCGCACCAGGTTCGTCCCGGTGCCGGACGCCGAACCGGGGGTGCTGCGGGCCGTGCTCGACGACGAGCCGCGCGCGGACGTGGTGCTGCTGGACGCCCCCGGCGCGAGCGATGCGGAGGTGTCGGCCCGGCTCGTCGCCGAACGCGACCGGCTGACCGACCTGGCCTCGGGGGCGATGACCAGGCTCGCCGTGGTGAGCCGGGGTCCCGGGGACCACGTCGTCATGCTGGCGGTCCACCACATCGTCGCCGACGGCTGGTCGCTGGGCGTGCTGCTGCGCGACCTGGGCGTGCTGTACTCGGCGCTGCGCGGCGGCCGCCCGGCGCCGGCCGCCCGGCCCGGCCCGGCGTACCGGGAGCTGGTGGAGTGGTCGAACGCGCACTGGCCGGCCACCCGGGCGCACTTCGCGACGGCGCTCGCGGGCGCCCCCACGGCGATCGACCCGTTCCCCGGGCGGCAGGACACCGAGGTGGTGCTGAGCGCCGTCCGGACGCTGGAGGTGCCGGCCGAGCGGGCGGGCGCGCTGCGGGCCCGGGCGGCGGAGCTGGGGGCCACCCCGTTCCTC
The DNA here is from genome assembly GCF_040684355.1 of Kitasatospora sp. NPDC091276. Classification (NCBI taxonomy): domain Bacteria; kingdom Bacillati; phylum Actinomycetota; class Actinomycetes; order Kitasatosporales; family Streptomycetaceae; genus Kitasatospora; species Kitasatospora sp. NPDC091276. Next base: position 6,528 of record NZ_JBFBFU010000018.1, read on the forward strand.
GCGATGGCGGCGGTGTGGAGCGGGCTGCTGGCCGCCCGCAGCGGACAGCGGGACTTCGTCCTGATGACCCCGGTGCCCGGCCGCACCAGGCCGGAGGCGGAACGCGCGGTCGGCTGCTTCGTCCAGTCGCTGCTGCTGCGGGTGGACGCCGCCGGGGAGCCCGGGTTCGCCGAACTGCTGGACCGCGTCCGCACGGCCGCCACCACCGCGCTGGACCACCAGCTGTACCCCTTCGCCGAGTTCAGCCCGCTGGTCCCGTTCGCCGCCTGGCTGCGGTACGAGAGCTGGAGCGCCCCGGCACAGCTGCCCGGAGTGGCGTGCGCCGCGTGGGAGCTGCCGCGCAACGCCACCGTGCCGTACCCGCTGCCCGGCGGCGACCGGCACGTGCCGGAGCTCGCCGTCACCGAGCAGCCGGACGGCTCGCTGCGCTGCTGGCTGCGGTACAACGAGCACGCCTTCACGGCCGAGGCGGTGGACGCGCTGGCCGCGGACCTCGCCGCCGCGCTGGCCGGCGCCGCGCGGGTGTGAACCGGGGCCCCCGCCCCCGCGCTGGGGGCGGGGGGGGGCCGCCGGCCGTGCCCTCAGCCGGTGAGCCGGCCGGCGGCCTCCGCCTCGGTGAGGCCGTCGATCTCGGCGATCAGCAGCGCCTCGATCCGGGCCGCCAGGACGGCCGGGGTGCTGCTCTCGAAGACGTCCCGGATCGGCACGTCGAGGCCGAGCCCGGCCCGGATCCGCGCGGCGACCCGGGTGACCAGCAGGGAGTCCCCGCCGAGCGCGAAGAAGTCGTCGAGCACCCCGACCCTGGGCACGCCCAGCACCTCCTGCCACAGCTCGGTGACCAGGTGTTCGGCGTCGGTGCGCGGCGCGAGGTAGCGGGCCCCCGCGGCCGGTTCGAGGTCGGGCAGGGCCGCCGGGTCGGGCTTGCCGTTCGCGGTCAGCGGCAGCCGGTCCAGCAGCACCACGGCGTCCGGCACCAGGTAGGCGGGCAGCCGCCGGGCCAGGTGCTCGCGCAGCTCCGCCGGGCCGGGCCGGGCGCCCGGGCGGGGCACCGCGTACGCCAGCAGCCGCCGCCCGTCGCGCAGCAGCACCGCGGCCTGGGCGACGGCCGGGTGCGCGGCCAGGGCGGACTCGATCTCGGCGGGTTCGATCCGGTAGCCGCGCAGCTTCAGCTGGCCGTCGCCGCGCCCCAGGTACTCCAGCTGCCCGTCCGTGCGCCAGCGGACCCGGTCGCCGGTGCGGTACATCCGGCCGCCGGTGAGCGGGTCCACGGTGAGCGGGTCGCCGGTCGACGGGTCAGCGGTCGACGGGTCAGCGGTGAACGGGTCGGCGGTGAACGGGTCGGGCACGAAGGCGGCCGCCGTCAGGTCGGGCCGGCCCAGGTAGCCGCGCGCCAGCCCGGCGCCGCCGAGGTACAGCTCGCCCTCGGAGCCGCGCGGCAGCAGGGCACCGCGCTCGTCCAGCACGTGGAGCCGGACGCCGGGCAGCGGGCGGCCTAGCGCAGGCCGGCGGGCGGTGTCCGCGGCGGTCAGGTCGGTCGCGGTGACGATGACGGTGGCCTCGGTGGGGCCGTAGGTGTTGACCAGCCGGACGGCGTCGCCGTGCCGCTGCCGCCACCGGCCGACGGCGTCGGCGCCCACCTGGGAGCCGCCGAGGATCTGCAGGCGCAGCGCGGCCGGCCAGCGGGTCTGCTCGCCGAGGCCGACGAGCTCCTCCCAGTAGGCCGTGGGCAGGTCGAGCACGGTGACGGTGTCGCCGTGCGGGCCGCCCAGCAGGTCGGGCAGGGTGCGGCCGCCGCCGGGCAGCAGGACGACGCAGGCCCCGGAGGCGAGCGCGGGCCAGAGCTCCTCGACGTGGGTGTCGAAGCCGAGCGAGGCGAACTGGACGATCCGGTCGGCGGGTCCGAGCGCGTAGCCGTCGGGCCCGGCCATCCAGGCCACCCGCGCGGCCAGCGCGGCGTGGTCGACGGCGACGGCCTTGGGCGCGCCGGTGGAGCCGGAGGTGTAGAGCACGTAGGCCGGGCCCCAGGGGTCCGACGGGACGGGGTCGGCGTGCCCGGGGTCGGGGTCGGCGTGGTCGGGACCGTCGTGGCCGGGGCCGTCGATCGCCGGGTCGACGCCGGTGAGGACCAGGGCGGCGTCGGCCTCGCGCACCATCAGCCGGCGGCGTTCCTCGGGGTGGGCCGGATCGAGCGGCAGGTAGGCGGCGCCGGCCTTCCAGATCGCGGTCAGGGCGACGACCAGGTCGAAGGAGGGCGGCATCGACACCGCGACGACCCGGCCCGCCACCCGGCCGAGCCGTCGCGCCAACGCGCTGGAGCGCCGGTCGAGTTCGCCGTAGGTCAGGCTCCGGCCGTCGCACTCCAGCGCCGGGGCGTCCGGGCGGGCGGCGGCCTGCTCGGCGAACCGCTCCAGCACCGTCCGGGCCTCCTGGGCCTCCGGGCCCGCTCCCAGTGCGAGCAGTTCCGCCCGCTCCTCGGGCCCCACCAGCCAGTCCCCGTGCAACGGGAGCTGCGGGTCGTCGACCACCCGGGCGAACAGGGCGCGGCACCGCCGGCCGAGGGCCTCGACGGTCTCCCGGTCCAGCACCTCGCGGTCGAAGCAGAAGGACAGCGCGATCCCGCCGTCGGCGGTGCGCCAACTGTCCAGCAGCAGGTCGGTCTTGGCCTGCTCGAAGCCGGAGTCCATGCTCGCGGTGCGGACGCCCGCGGGCAGGGCGGGCGCGCCGGGGCCGCCCGCCAGGTCGTACTGGCTCTGGTGGACGAAGACGGCCCGGTACAGCGGCCCGGCGCCGGGCTCCGCGGGCAGGCCGAGGTGGCCGGCGAGCCGTTCGACCGGCACGTCCTGGTGGCCCAGGGCGGCGAGCGTGGCCGAGCGGGTGCGCCGCAGCACGGTGCGGAAGTCGGGGTCCCCGGTGTCGGGGTCGCCGGTGAGGTCGGCCCGGATCACCGCCGTCCGGCTGAAGTAGCCGAGCAGCGCCTCGTGCGCGGCCTCGTTGCGGCCGGCCAGCGGGGTGCCGACCACGAAGTCCCGGCAGCCGGTCCAGCGCGCGAGCACGTACTGGTACCCGGCCAGCAGCACCATGAACGGGGTGCACCGCTCCTGTCGCGCCAACCGGTCGAGGGCGGCGGTCAGTTCGGGGTCGAGGCGGACGGTGGTGAACCCGGCGGGCCGGGCCGGGTCGGCCGGCCTCGGGTGGTCGAGCGGGAGGCGCAACGCCCCGGTGCCGGCCAGCCTCTCCACCCAGTAGCGGAACGCCTCCTCGCCCGCCCCGCCGGCCGTCCTGGCCTGCTCGGCGCGGGCGAAGTCGCCGTACTGGAGCGGGAGTTCCGGCAGCTCGGCAGGGGCCTCGCCGATCGCCTCGCGGTAGAGCGCGAGCAGTTCGCGCCACATCGTCCGGAACGACCAGCCGTCCGAGACGATGTGGTGGACGACGACGCAGAGCGCGTGCTCCCCCTCCCCCGCGCTGATCAGCGCGGCCCGCAGCGGCGGCCCGGCGGCGAGGTCGAAGGGCGCGTTGACGTACGGGCGGCAGGCGTCGGTGAACTCGGCCTCGGCCGCGCCCTCGGGCAGCCGGACCAGGGCGAGGTCGATCTCGGCCGGGGGCTGGACGAGTTGGACGGGTTCCTCGCCGTCCGCGGCCGCGGGCCCTGCGGCGGCGCCGAGCGCGAAGCGGGTGCGCAGGATCTCGTGCCGCGCCGTCAGCCGGTGCAGCGCGGTGCGCAGGGCCTCCGGGTCGATCGGCCCGGTCCACCGCCGGTTGAGGTACATGTTGAAGCCGGCGTCGTCCGGGTGGAGTTGCTGGAGGAACCAGAGCCGGCGCTGTTCGCCGGTCAGCGGGTGGATGGCGGTGGTCACCGGACGGTCACCTCGGTCTCGGAGCGGCGCGGGGCGGCAAGGGCAGCGGGAGCGACAGGAGCAGCAGGGGTGGCAGGAGCAGCGGGGGCAGCGGGGGCAGCAGGGGTGGCAGGAGCGGTCGCGGCCCGGTCCTGGAGGGTCTTCAGCCCGACCAGGTCGTCGGGCTCGGCGTCGGGGACGTCCCGGTCGAAGTGGCGCAGCACGGGCACGGCCAGGCAGACCAGCACCAGGGCGGCCATGGCGAGGCCGAACAGCAGGTAGAGCAGCCCGATGCCGCGGCCGTCGCCGGTGCCGATGAGCCGGCCCACGGTCGGGGCCAGGGCGCCGTCGTGGTCCATCAGCGGCTGGAGCAGCCGGGGCCCGAGCGGGGCGACCAGGGCGAAGCCGACCGGCAGGGTCGACCAGGCGACCATGGTGTTCACGGCGATCACCCGGCCGTGGAAGCGCAGCGGCACCTTGGTCTGCACGATGGTCGCGTAGACGCCGTTGACCAGGGCCAGGCCGAAGGCCATGCCGAACGCGCCGAGGGCGACCACGACCAGCGACGGGCGCAGCCCGGTGACCAGGCACGCCCCGGCCAGGGCCAGGGTGGCGAGCAGCACCCCGCGCAGCCGCAGGTGGCGCGGCCCGCCCCAGGCGAGCAGGGTGAGCCCGCCGAGTACGGCCCCGAGGCCGGCCGCCGTCGACACCCAGCCGGCCGCCGCGAGCGGAGCGAAGGAGAGCACCAGCGGGGTGGTGAGCAGGAACAGCGGGGAGAGGAAGATGTTCAGCACCGCGAAGAACAGCAGCATGGCCCGGAAGTGCCGGCTGCCGAGGGCCCGCCGGAAGCCCTCGCGGATCTCGGCGGAGACGCTCTCGCGCCGGCTGGCGCCCATCAGGTCGGGGAAGCGCACCGCCAGGGTGACGGCGAGGGCGGCGGCGTAGCTGACGACGTCGAGGGTGAGGATGCCTCCGAGCCCGATCGCGGCGAGCAGGCCGACGGCGAACAGCGGGACGAGGAACTGGGCGAGGCCGAAGGCCATCTGCACCAGGCCGTTGGCCCGGCCGAGGTAGCGCTTGGGGACGAGCTGGGGCACCGCGGCGTTCCAGGCGAGCCGTTGGAAGGTGAGCGCGGTGGAGAGCACGCCGATGAGCACGTAGGCGTGCCAGACCTGGAGGCTTCCGGTGAGGTGGAGCAGGAGCAGCAGCGCCTGGGTGGCGCCCGCGGCGAGGTCGCCGTAGAGCATGATCCGGCGCCGGTCGCCCCGGTCGACGACGGCGCCCGCGATCGGTGCGGCGAGGATGCCGGGGACGAGTCCGCAGGCGGCCAGCAGCCCGAACTGGGCCAGGGAGCCGGTGCGCAGGTAGATCCAGACCGGGAGGGCGAACTCGGTGAGCGCCGATCCGATCATCGACACCTGCTGCCCGGAGGCGACGGTGAGGAAGCGGCGCATGGTCGGTCGCAGCGGGGCCTGCTCCGCCCGTGGCGCGCCGTCGCCCCGGGAGAGCCCGGCCAGCCACCAGGTCGCGCCGTCGCTCCGGTGGTGCCGTTCCTCCTGGCCGTCGGCGATCGAGCGGTGGACGCGGGTGAGGATCTCCGCGAGTTCGGCGGCCCGGTACTTGAGGTAGAAGTGGCCGGCCTCGTCGAGCACGACGACCGCGGCGGTGTCGGTGAGCCGGTGCCACTCCCGGTAGCGCTCCTGGTAGAAGTCCGTCGCCGGGTCGCGCTCGCCGCAGACGGCGATGATCGGGGCCCTGATCCGGCCGTCCTCGCTGTCGAACAGCCGGGTGAAGTAGCGTTCGGCGTCCTTGGTGCCGGTGCGGCGGTTGCGCACGATCAGCCGCAGCTGCTCGGCGTCGACCTCGTCGGTGTCCAGCCCGGCGGCGGCCAGCGCGTTGATCATGCCCTGGTCGTTGCGCAACCGGTCGGTCAGGTCGGCCCAGCGTTCGCCGACGGCGGCGCCGCGCCCCCGGGGGCGGGCGAAGGGGAAGATACCGCCGAGGTGGACGGCGTCGATCTCCCGGCCGGCGGCCTCGACCTGCCGGGCGATCTCCACGGCCAGGCGGACGCCGACGCCGCAGTGCCCGTACAGCACGATCGGGCCGGGGACGTTCTCGACGATCTCGCGGGCGCAGGTCGCGGCGACCTCGTCGATGTCCATCGCCTCCTCGCCGAGTTCGTGCCCCGGGACGGCGATCGAGTACAGCGCCCAGTCCTCGGGCAGGGCGTCGGCGAGCGGCTTGTAGATGAGCGCGCTGCCGCCGCCGTAGGGGGCGCAGACCACGCTTGCGGTGGTGCGCGGCCTCGGCGGGGTGAGCCGGTGGAGCAGGCCGCCGGAGCCGCGTTCGGCGGTCGGGTCGGCGACCAGGGCGGCGAGCCGGCGGACGGTGGAGTGGGTGAACAGGTCCATCACGCCGATGGGGGCGGGCAGCTCAGGGAAGGCCCGGCGCAGGCGGGCGACGACCTGGGTGGCGAGCAGGGAGTGGCCGCCGAGGTCGAAGAAGTCGTCGAGCGCGCCGACCCGTTCGACGCCCAGCACCTGGGCCCAGATCGCGGCGATCGCCGTCTCGGCCTCGCCGTCGGGTTCGACGTGTCCGCCGGTCGGCGCCGGGTCCTCGGGTTCGGGCAGCGCCTTGCGGTCGACCTTGCCGTGGGCCAGCAGGGGCAGCGCGTCGAGGACGACGTAGCGGGCCGGGACGAGGTAGTCCGGCAGGACGGCGCCCAGCGCCTCCCGTAGTTCGGCGGGTGTCGGGGCGGGGGCGGCGCCGGGGTGTTCGAGGTAGGCGACGAGGTTCTGGCGGACGCCCTCGCCGCGGAGCGTCACGAGCGCCTGGGTGATGCCGGGCAGCGCGGTGAGCGCGGCCTCGATCTCGCCGGGCTCGACCCGGTAGCCGCGGACCTTGATCTGGTCGTCGGCGCGGCCCAGGTACTCCAGCGTGCCGTCCGGCCGCCAGCGGGCCAGATCGCCGGTGCGGTACATCCGCCCGTCGGCGAACGGGTCATCGACGAAACGTTCCGCCGTCAGGTCGGGGCGGCCCAGGTAGCCGCGGGCGAGCCGGTCCCCGCCGAGGTAGAGCTCGCCCACCACCCCGGGCGGCACCGGTCGGCGGGCCTCGTCCAGTACGTAGCAGCGGGCGCCCGCGAGCGGGGTGCCGATCGGCGTGCTGCCGGGTCCCGCCGGGCCCGGCAGGACCTCGTGGACGGTGACGCCGACCGTCGCCTCGGTCGGCCCATAGTGGTTGAACACGGCGCAGCGGCCCCGGCCGGCGAGGTCCGCCGCCCAGGCCCAGGGCGACGCCTCGCCGCCGAGCACCAGGGCCCGGCGCGGGAGCAGCCGCTCCACGTCCACGTCGGCGGTCAGCGCGGCCAGGTGCGACGGCGTCATCTTGAGGTAGTCGATGCCCGACTCCTCGATGCGCTCGGCGAGTTCGGCACCGGCGATGCGGCGCGGCAGCAGGTGCACCCGGCCCCCGGTGGTCAGCGCCAGGTACAGCATGGTGATGCTGAAGTCGAAGGACAGGGACTGCAGCAGCCCGTAGGCCGCACCGGGCTCGATCCGCAGACGTTCCCGCACGCCGGCCAGGTAGTTGAGGATCTGGCGGTGCTGCACCGCCACGCCCTTGGGCTGCCCGGTCGAGCCGGAGGTGTAGATCACGTAGGCGAGGTCGTCCGGCCCGGACGCCTCCGCCAACGGGGCCTCGTCCGGCAGGATTTGACCCTCGCCGACCGGCTCCCGGTCGACGAGCAGCTCGGCGCCGTCGTAGCCGGCGAACGCCGTCCGCAGCCGCGAGTCCGTGACCAGCACCCGCACGCCCGCGTCCGTCACCAGGTGGGAGAGCCGCGCGGGCGGCTGTTCCGGGTCCAGCGGCAGGTAGCCGCCGCCGGCCTTCAGGACGCCGACCAGGGCCGCCGCCAGTTCCGGGGACTGCTCCAGGCACACCGCCACCCGGTCGTCCGGGCCGACGCCCAGCGCCCGCAGCCGGCGGGCCAGGCCGGTGGCCCGGGCTTCGAGTTCACGGTAGGAGAGGGTGCGGCCGTCGAAGACCAGTGCCGGGCGGTCGCCCGCGCCGCGCGCCGCCTCGGCGAGCAGCCCGGTCAGCGTCCCGGGACCGGCCTCGGGCGCGGGCAGTTCGGGGCCCGCCGCCCAGCGCTCGACCACGTCCCGGCGCTCGGGCCCGGTCAGCATGGGCAGGCCGTCGACGGGCTGCGCCGGATCCGCCGTCGCCGCCGCCATCAGCACCTCGAAGCGCTCGGCGAGCCGCCGTACGGTGTCGGCCTCGAAGAGGTCGGTCCGGTAGGTGATCAGGCCGTAGAGACCGCCGTCCTTCTTCTCCCGCAGGTAGAAGGCGAGGTCGGCGTGGGTCGTGGTGGCCTCGTAGCCGAACCCCTCCGCCGCCGCGGCGGGCGCGGTGGAGGCGGCGCGGTCCCCGTAGTTCTGGAAGGCGAAGGTCACCTGGAACACCGCCGAGCGGCTGACGTCCCGTTCGACGTCCAGGTCCGCCACCATCTGCTCGAACGGCACCTCCTGGTGGGTGTAGGCGTCGAGCGTCGTCTCCCGCACCCGCCCGATCAGGCCCGCGAAGCTCTGCCCCGGCTCCAGCCGGGCCCGGATCGGCAGCATGTTGACGAACGCCCCGACCACGCCCTCCAGTTCGCGGTGGAGGCGGCCGGCCACCGCCGAGCCGACGGCGAAGTCCCGCTGCCCGGAGTGCCGCCCCAGCAGCACCTGGAGGCCCGCCATCAGCACCATGTACGTCGACGCCCCGTGGGCGCGGGCGCACTCGGCGACGGCCCGCACCAGCTCCGGGCTCCAGTGCAGCTCCAGGGCGGCGCCGTCGAAGGTGAGCACCGGCGGACGCGGGCGGTCGACGGGCAGTTCCAGTGCCGGGACGTCGGCGAGTTCGGCACGCCAGTGGTCCCGGGAGGCGGCCAGCGCGCCGCCGGCCAGCCGCTCCCGCTGCCAGTGCGCGTAGTCGCCGAACTGTACGGGCAGCTCCGGGAGTTCGGCGGGGGTGCGGTGGGCGTGCCGGGCGTAGAGCGCGTCCAGTTCGCGGTTGAGGATGTCGATGGACCAGCCGTCGCAGACGATGTGGTGCATCACCAGGGCGAGCACGTGGTCCTCGTCGGCGAGCCGGACCAGCAGCGCCCGCAGGAGGGGGCCGCGCGCCAGGTCGAAGGGGCGGGCGACCAGCGCGCCGATCTCGTCGGCGGCTCTTCGCCGGGGGTCCGGATCGTCGGCCGCGTCCACGAACTCGGCCGGGAAGGGCCCCGGTTCGGCGATGGCGACCTCGGCGGTGCCGTGCTCCGTGGTCGGGAACGACATCCGCAGGCCCTCGTGGCGGTTCACCAGGTCGGCCAGGGCGCGGTCCAGCGCCGGGCGGTCCAGCGGCCCGCGCAGCCGGCGGGCCGGCGCCAGCGCGTAGGCCGTCCCGCCCGGTGTGAACTGGTCCATGAACCAGAGCCGTTCCTGCCCGCTGGACAGCGGCGGTGCGCTGCCCTCGGGGCGCGGCTCGACGGTGCGCCGGGGCGCGGCGGCGCCGCGCAGTCGCTGGGCGAGCAGGGCGCGTTTGGCGGCGGACCAGTCGGCGGGCGGGTCCTGGGTGTCGGTCATCGGCGGTCCATTCGGGCGGGAGGCGGGGGCGGGAGGGGGAGCGCAGGGGTACTCGCCCGTGGTCAGCGGCGCTCGCGGACGGCCGCGGCGATCCCGGCCGGGGTCGAGGCGTCGAAGAACAGGTCGAAGTCGAGCTCCACCCCGAGCGCGGCGCGGATCCGCGCGGTGATCTGGATGATCGTCAGCGAGTGCCCGCCGAACTCGAAGAGGTCGTCGTCCGGGCCGACCTCGGGCAGGCCCAGCACCTCGGACCAGATCGCCAGGACGGCTTCGGCGACGTCGTCGCGGACCTCCACCTCCGCCGGGGAGGCACCGGGGGCGGCCGACGACGGTCCGGCCACGGGCGGCGGGGCGGGCAGGGCGCGGCGGTCGAGCTTGCCGTTCGGGGTGAGCGGCAGCCGGTCCAGCGCCACGAACCGCCGGGGCACCATGACGGCGGGCAGGGTGCGCAGCAGGTGGTCGCGCAGGTCGGCGGCGCCCGTCGGCCCTGCGCCGGGCGCCGGGACGTGGTAGCCGACCAGCCCGGGCTCCCCCGGGCTCTCCTTGTACACCGTGACGGCCGCCTCCGCGACCGCCGGGTGCTCCAGCAGCGCCGCCTCGATCTCGCCGGGTTCGATCCGGTGGCCGCGGATCTTGACCTGGTCGTCGGCCCGGCCGTGGAAGGCCAGTTCGCCGTCCTCGGTCCAGGCGGCGAGGTCGCCGGTGCGGTACATCCGGCGGCCCGTGGACGGGGCGTCGGCGGACAGGCCCGCAGCGGACGGGGTGCCGGCGGGCGGGGCGTCGGCGAACGGGTCCTCGGTGAAGCGCTCGGCGGTCAGGTCGGGGCGGCCCCGGTAACCCTCCGCGACCCCGTCGCCCCCGAGGTGGAGCTCGCCGGGCACCCCGACCGGCAGCGGCCGGCGGTCCGCGTCCAGCACGTACGCCCGGGTGTTGGCGATCGGCCGGCCGATCAGCACGGCCTCCGACCCGGCCGGGACCTCCGCACAGGTGGACCAGATCGTCGTCTCGGTGGGCCCGTAGACGTTGAACAACCTGGCGACGCCGGCCCGCAGTTCACGGGCCAGCGGCAGCGGCAGCGCCTCGCCGCCGACCAGTGCGGTCAGCCCCGGCGGCAGCGTCCCGGCGCTGAGCAGCACCCGCCAGCCGGAGGGGGTCGCCTGCACGTGGGTCACGCCCTCGCGACGGACCAGGTCGCGCAGGCCCGGGGCGTCCAGGGCGGCGCCGTCCGGTGCGAGCACCAGGCGGCCGCCGGTGGTCAGCGGCAGCAGCAGTTCCAGGCCGGAGATGTCGAAGGAGAGCGAGGTCAGCCCGAGCCACACGTCGTGGGGCCCCGAGCCGAGCAGGTCGGCGAAGGAGGCCAGCAGGTTCACCAGCGCCCGGTGGCCGATCTCCACGCCCTTCGGCCGCCCGGTGGAGCCGGAGGTGTACAGCACGTAGGCGAGGGCGCCCCGCGTCGCCGCCGGGGCGGTGGTGGTGGCCGCCGGTGCCGGGTGGTCCGTCCCGAGCCGGAGCACGGCCGGCGCCGCCGCCGCCAGTTCCGGGGCGGGTTCCCGGTCGGTGACCAGCAGCACGGCGCCGGAGTCGGCGAGCAGGTGCGCCAGTCGCTCGCCGGGATAGCCGGGATCGAGCGGCAGGTAGGCGGCCCCGGCGGCGTGCACGGCGAGCAGCACGGCCGGCAGGTCGGCGGAGCGGTCCAGGTGCAGGGCGACCAGGTCGCCCGCCGCGACCCCGGCCCCGCGCAGCACCGCCGCCAGTTCGTCGGCCCGCGCCACCAGGTCCCGGTAGCTCAGCCGCCCGGTGGTGGCGGTGACGGCGGGGGCGTCCGGTGCCTCTGCGGCCCGCTCCCGCACCAGGTCCAGCACCGTGCGGTCGCTCGGGTAGGCGCGGGCGGTGGCGTTCCACCCGGTGGTCACCAGGCGCCGCTCGGCCTCGCCCAGCAGGGCGAGGTCTCCCAGCGGCGTCTCCGGCCGCGCCGTCGCGGCGTCGAGCAGCGCCCGGTAGTGCCCGGCGATGCGCTCGGCGGCGGCCGGCGGCAGGACCGCCGGGGCGTACTGGAGGGAGCAGTCCAGGGCGTCGGCGGTGTCGACCACCTGGAGGTGGAGCGTATTGCGGGCGGCGCCGTTGAACACGGCCCGGTCCACGCGCGCGGCACTGCCCGGGAACACCGGGTCGGCGCCCCGGGCGCGCCGGTACCCGAACGACACCGGGGCCAGGCCGACCCGGGCCGTCAGCCCGCCCACCGCCGCGCCGAACGGCACCGCCCGGAACGGGTACCCGGCGCGCGCCTCGGCGCGGACGGCCCGGGCGTAGCCCGCGAAGGAGTCCCGGACGCTCGCCCCGGACGGCGCGTGGACCGGCAGCTCGTTGACGAACAGCCCCGGCTCACCGGCCTGTTCCGGCGCCCGGACGGACAGCGGCACGGAGACCGGGACGGCCTCGCCGCCGTAGCGCAGCAGCAGTCCGTGCAGCGCGGCGAGCAGGAACTCGAAGACGGTGACGCCGCTGCGCCCGGCCGCGTCGGCCAGCCGCGCCCGGGCCGGACCGTCCAGTCGCCAGCCGACCGACTCCCCCGGCCCCGCCGCCGTGACGGCCTGCCGCAGCCCGGGGAGCACCGGCGCCGTCGCGGCGGCCCAGCGCGGGCCGTACCAGTCGGCGGCCCGGCGCACCAGCTCCGGAGCCGGCGGGGCGGGCGAAGAAGGCGGGCCGGGCGGCGTGGCGGCCTCGACGTCGGCACAGGCCTCGGCGTAGGCGTCGGCGTAGGCCTCGGCGAGGCCCGCGACCAGGACGTCCTTCGACTCCCCGTCGAACACCGCGTGGTGAACGACGATCAGCAGCTCCGCCGCTCCACCCCCGCGGCGGTAGAGGGTGAACCGCGCCGGCGGTCCGGCCGGCAGGTCGAACGGCCGCGCCACCTCCTCGGCCAGCCGCTTCTCCAGGTCCTCCACGCGGTCCCCGGAGGCGTCGACCACCTCCAGGCCCGGGGCGGGCCCCCGCTCCAGCAGCACCTTGCCGTCGCGCTCCACGAACACCACGGACAGCGCACTGTGACGGTCGGCCAGCGCGGACACCGCCCGGCCGAGCACCCCGGCGTCGACCCGGTCGAAGGAGATCCGGACGGGCATCTGGAACGCCCCGTGCACGGGCCCGAGTTGCTCGGTGAGCCAGATGCCCTGCTGGAAGGACGACGCGGACACGGGGAACGACTCAGGCATCTGCGGCTCGATTCGGCAGTCGGCGAAACGGTAGGGGCACGCGACCGGGCAGCGACGCTGCCGCCACGGATCCGCTGGTGACGCGGCCACCGAATACCGCCCGGCCCACCCCTGGCCGGCCGACCGGCCGCACCGGCCCCCACCCTCCCGGCCGCCCAGATCCCCCCTGCGCACGCCCGGGCCGGAGCCGGTCTTCTCCCCCGCGAAAAAGACCTTGGTCCAAACCTGCCGAGAGATTCGCAGAGAACCCACCCCTCGTCAAGGGTTCTCCACCCGCCCCACCAGGCGTCATGTACGCGCCCAGCCTGCGGAAATCCCGCCGTTCCGACTCCGTCCACGAGCCCGCCATGGACGGCGGGGCGACGACGGCGGCTCCGCGCCGGAGCGGATCAGGCCCGGAGCAGCTCCGCGCCAGAGCGGATCAGGCCCGGAGCGGATCAGGCCCGGGCCGGGCGGCCCCGGCTCACCTGCCCGGGGCGGCGGCCGCGAAGCCGCCGAGGAAGGCGAGCGCCTCCTCGGCCGGGCTCCCGGGGGCGGCCGTGTAGACGACCAGGAGGTGGCGCGCGGCGCCCGGCGCCTGGAAGGTCTCGTAGTCGAGCGTCACGTCGCCGACCACGGGGTGCCGGAAGCGCTTGGGGCCGTGGGTCTTCTCGTGCACGTGGTGGCCGGCCCACAACCGGCGGAAGGCGGCGCTGCCGAGTGCCAGTTCGCCGATCAGGCGCACGAGTTCGGGATCGTGCAGCTGCCGGCCGGAGGCCATCCGCAGGATGCCGACGGTGGTGCGCGCGGCGTCCTCCCAGTCGAGGTGGACGTCCGGCGCGCCCGGGTCGAGGAAGATCCGGCGGGCCAGGTTGCGTTCGCGCGGCGGGAGTTGGGGGAAGTCGGCGATCAGCGCGGCGGCCAGCCGGTTCCACGCCAGGACGTCGTTGCGGTCGTTCATGATCAGCGCGGGGGTGGTCGGCATCGCCTCCACGACCCGACGCAGGGCGGGGCGCAGGGCGTCGCCGTCCGCTCCGGCAGCCGCCGCCCTGGCCGCCGAGCGGCGGGGCGGGCGGGCCAGGTCGTACAGGTGGGCGCGCTCGGCGGGGCCGAGCCGCAGGGCGCGGCCGAGCGCGTCGAGCACCTCGTCGGACGGGCGCTCGGCGCGGCCCTGTTCCAGCCGGACGTAGTAGTCGGTGCTGAGGCCGACCAGTTCGGCGACCTCCTCGCGCCGCAGGCCGGGCACCCGGCGGCGTCCGGTCGGCGGCAGCCCCGCCTGCGCGGGTGACACCAGCGCCCGCCGGGTGCGCAGGTAGTCGCCGAGGCTGGCGGCGAGCGTGATCGGTTCGGCCATGCGTTCCAGTATGGGGCGCCCGGCCGGGGGTGCGGGGGCCGGAGGGTGGCCCTGTCACACCCAGGGAACGGGGCTCTCTTCATCCGGCGGCGGCGCCCGCGAACGATCGGGGCCATGACTGTTTCTCCCCGCCTCGACGACGCCCCTCCCGAAGACGCCCGCCGCGCCGCGCCGCCCCGGACCGAGCACCCGGCGGGCACGGCCGCTCCCCCACCGCGTACCGACGGCGGTCCGGGCGGCTACTGGGCGACCGTCACCGCCGTCGGCTGCGCCAGCATGATGCTGCCGTTCTCGGTGACCGGGGCCGCCGTGGCACTGCCCAGCATGACCGCGCAGCTGGGCTCCTCGGTGGGCGCCGCCCAGTGGATGCTGAACGCCTTCAACCTCACCTTCGCCGCCCTGCCGCTGGCGGCCGGCGGCCTCGCGGACCGGATCGGCCGGCGGCGCGTGCTGCTGTCGGGGATCGCGCTGGTCGGCGCGCTGTCCGCGGTGGTGGCGCTCGCGCCGTCGATGGCCGTGGCCGACGCCGCCCGGGCGGTGCAGGGGTGCGGGGCGGCCGCCGTGCTGGCGGCGGGCGCGGCGGTCCTGGCCCAGTCCACCTCCGGGCGGCGCCGACGGCTCGCCTTCGGGATCCTCGGCACCTCCTTCGGCACCGGCCTGGCGATCGGGCCGCCGGCCGCCGGCCTGCTGGTGGAGGCGGCCGGCTGGCGGTCGGTCTTCCTGCTCGTCGCCGTCCTGGCCCTGCCCGCGTGGCTGTGCGCCACCCGGGCCCCGGAGTCCCGCAACCCGGACCACCCCGGGATCGACCTGCCCGGGGTGGTCTGCTTCACCGGCGGGCTCGCCGCGCTGTCGTACGCGCTCGTGCAGGCCGGCACCGCCGGCTGGACGGCGCCGGGCACGCTGCTGCCGCTGGCGGGCGCGGTGCTGCTGCTGGTCCTGTTCGCCGGGGTGGAGGTCCGCCGGGCCGGGCGCGCCATGGTCGACGTCCGGCTGTTCCGCAGGCCCGAGTTCCTCGCCGTGGTGTGCCAGCCGTTCACCGTCACCCTGGGGTTCGTCGTGCTGCTGGTCTACCTCCCGGCCTACCTCCAGGGCGTGGGCGGCAGGAGCGTCCTGACCAGCGGTCTGCTCCTGCTGCCGATGACGGCGCCCGTCCTCCTGCTGCCGTTGGTGGCCGGGCGCCTCGCCGCCGCCGTCTCCGTCCGGGCGGTGCTGACCGCCGCCTCCGCGCTGATCGCGGCGGGCTCCCTACTGCTGGTGACGGTGCGCGGCGACGGGTCGTGGCTCGCGCTGGCGGTGCCGCTGCTGCCGTTCGGGGCCGGGGTCGGACTGGCCTTCGGGGTGATGGACGACGCGGCCGTCGGGACCGTCCCCGCCGAGCATGCCGGGGCCGCCGCGGGCGTCTTCAACACGATGCGGATCACCGGGGAGTCCGTGGCCGTCTCCGGGGCCGCCGCACTGCTCAGCACGCTGACCGCCGCGCACCTGGGCGGCAGCGGCCTCGCCGCCGACGAGGCGGCGCAGCTCGCGGGGCAGGCCGTCCAGGGCAGGGTGGCCGCGGCGCACCAGGCCGCCCTGGCCGCCGGGTTCACCAACGCCCTGCACGTCCTCGGGCTGGTCCTCGCCGCGCTGTCCGCGCTCGGCGCGGTGCTCACCTACCTCGCCCTGGCACCGGACGAGTCGGCCTGACCTGCCGTCGGAGCCGGTGCCGGGCCCGGGGCCGCCGGAACACGGCAGGGCCCGCCCGGGAGGTCGGGCGGGCCCTGCCGTCATGCGGTGCGCGTCACATGTTGATCATGTGGCCGGCGAGGCCGTGGATGGCCTCCTTGACCGCCTCGCCGAGGGTGGGGTGGGCGTGCACGTTGCGGGCCACCTCGTGGACGGTGAGGTCCCACTGCTGGGCCAGGGTCAGCTCGGGCAGCAGCTCGGTGACCTCGGGGCCGATCAGGTGGGCGCCGAGCAGTTCGCCGTACTTGGCGTCGCTGATGACCTTGACGAAGCCGATCGGGTGACCGAGGCCGTGCGCCTTGCCGTTGGCGGTGAACGGGAACTTGGCGACCTTGACGTCGTGGCCCAGCTCGCGAGCCTGCGCCTCGGTGTAACCGAAGGAGGCGATCTGCGGCTGGCAGTAGGTGGCGCGCGGGATCATGGCGAAGTCGACCTCCATGGTCTCCGCCCCGCCGATGGTCTCGGCGGCGATCACGGCCATCGTCTCGGCGGCGTGCGCGAGCATCAGCTTGGCCGTCACGTCGCCGATCGCGAAGATGTGCCCGGCGCTGGTGCGGCCGCGGCCGTCCACCGCGATGGCGCCGCGGTCGGTCAGCTTGACGCCCGCGTTCTCCAGGCCGTAGCCGTTGACGCGCGGCGCGAAGCCGATCGCCTGGAGCACCTTGTCGGCCTCCAGCACCTGCTGCCGGCCGTCCCTGGTGACGGTGACCTTGACCTTGGCGTTCGGGTCGCTGTCGTCGATCGACTCGACCCGGGTGGAGGTGAGCACCTCGATGCCGAGCTTGCGGTACTGCTTGGCCAGTTCGGTGGAGACCTCGACGTCCTCCAGCGGCACCACGCGGTCCAGGAACTCGACGATGGTGACCTTCACGCCGTAGTTGTGCAGCACGTACGCGAACTCGACGCCGATCGCACCGGCGCCCGCGATGATGATGCTCTCCGGCAGCTGCTCGGTGAGGATCTGCTCCTCGTAGGTGACCACCCGGTCGCTCAGGCTGGTGCCGGGCAGCAGCCGGGTGGTGGCACCGGTGGCGATGACGCAGTGGTCGAAGGTGACGACGTCGAAGCCGCCGCCGCTGAGCGCGACCTGGAGGGTGTGGTCGTCGACGAAGGTGCCCCAGCCGTCGTACTCGGTGATGCCGTTCTTCTTCATCAGGTAGTGGACGCCCTTGACCCGGCCGTCGGCCACCGAGCGGCTGCGGCGGAAGGCCTCGCCGAAGTCGAAGGTCACCTGGCCCTCGACCTTGATGCCGAAGGTCTTGGCCTCCTTGGTGAAGATGTGGGCGAGCTCGGCGTTGCGCAGCAGGGCCTTGGAGGGGATGCAGCCGACGTTCAGGCAGACGCCGCCCCAGTACTTGGCCTCGATGACCGCGGTCTTCAGGCCGAGCTGAGCGGAGCGGACGGCGGCGGTGTAGCCGCCGGGGCCGGCGCCGAGGACGACGACGTCGTAGTGCGTGCTCATGTTGCTGACTCCTCCGAGGGTGTCACGGTCTCGTGATCTCGGTCCCATGGTGTCAGGACCGGGTTCGACGCACCCACCGGGTCTCGGCGGATGCGCTCCGCGCGGCACCGTACCCGGCCCGGAGCCGGATTGTCAGTGTCCTCGGCTACGGTGCTCGCAACCTCGCCGGGCAGGGGCGAGGCCCGGGGGAGGTCCGGGCCGGGGCTCGGGGGTGCGAGCGGGAGGAGGGGCCGAATGGCGGACGAGCACGGCGGAGCCGGCGGGTGGGGCGGGTGGGCCCGCCGCCCGAGGACGGCAGCGGGCCCACCCGGGCGTCAGGCCGTCACCTCGTGGGCGTGGCCCCCGCTCATACCGCCGCCGCCCGCCTGGCCGGCGGGGCGCTGCGGCGGCACGGGCCGGTTCAGCGAGGAGAGATCCCAGGCGTAGGTGCCGACGGCATGGGCGATCACGTCGATGTTGACGTCGAAGGCGTCCATGTCGATGTTCTTCAAGCCGTCGCAGGCCTTGTGGTAGCAGGCGTCGAAGGCCACGCCCGCCGTGCCGCCGTAACGGTCCTCCTGCGCCGACGACTTGACCACCTCGGCGCCGGTGTCGGTGCCGCCGGCCGGGATGCCCGCGTCGATGAACGGGCCGTAGTCGGAGCGGCCGTCGAAGGCGGTCGGCTCGTGCGGCAGGCCCCGGCCGTCCAGGTAGCCGGTGAGGTCCCGCTCGATCTGCGCCGAGCCCTCGGGGCCGGCGCCGCCGCCGGTGCTGCCCGAGCCGTCGTAGACGAACTGCGCGTAGTTGGGAGAGGCGATCATGTCGAAGTTGAGGTAGAGCCTGATCTTCTTCCGGTCCGCCTCGGAGAGCGACTTCACGTAGGCCTCCGAGCCCTTGAGGCCGAACTCCTCGGCGGACCACCAGGCGAACCTGACCTTGTTCTTCACCGGGTGGACGGTCAGGTTGCGCGCGACCTCCAGGATGCCCGCCGCACCGGAGCCGTTGTCGTTGATGCCGGGCCCGGCCGCGACGGAGTCCAGGTGCGCCCCGACCATCACGGTGTCGGCCGGGTCGCCGCCCCTGGTCTCGGCGATGACGTTCCAGGTCTTGCGCGGCTCCATGACGGTGCGGATGTCGAGGTTCAGCCGGACCTGGCCGGCGGCGGCCTTCGCGGCCAGCGCCTCCCCGGCGGCCCGGGTGATCCCGCCGACGGGGATCCTGCCGGCCGCGGGGTCCCCGAGAGTGCCGTTGAGGTCGCCGTCGGTGTTGTTGTAGATGATCGCGCCCACCGCGCCGGCCGTCGCGGCCGCGGCCTGCTTGACGGCGAAGCCGCAGCCGCCGCGCTGGATCAGCGCGATCCGGCCGGTGAACGCGCCGGCCGGGTAGTCGGTGGGCGCGCAGCCGGTCGTGGCGCTGACCGGGGCGACCGCCAGGTCGGCGGTCAGGCCCGCGTCCGGACCGCCGAGCGAGTACGTCATGGCGGTCAGCGGGATGCTCTCGGCCTGCGGGGACAGCACCCGCAGCCGCTCCGAGCGGGCCTCGAAGAAGGTGTACTCGAACTCCTGCCGGGACACCTTCAGCCCGGCCCGGCGGGCCTGCTCGTAGACGTAGCGCGCGGACTCGTCGTGCCCCTTCGAACCGGCCACCCGGGTACCGCCGTTGCGGTCGGCGATCCGCTGGAGCACGGCCAGGGTGTCGTGGGCGCTCTCGGCGTCGGCGGCCTCGACCAGGCGCGCGGCGAGCCTCTCGCCTCTGCGCACCGGGTCCGGGTCGGCGGCCGCGCCACCGGCCCCGGCCAGCAGCAGCGGGGCGGCCAGGGCGGCGACGGTCAGTACGGCGCCCGCGCTCCGGACGGTGGCAGTGCGCGGGCGCTGGTCCCGGCGCTGCTGGTGCGGTATCGGGGTGGACTGGTCGAGCGGGCTGGTCGGGCGGAGGGGCAGGGAGATCGGGCGGCGGGCTCGGGGCTTCAAGGCGACTCCTTCCGGCGGTCCGTGAACTCCCGATTTGACATGACCGGCATCACGTTGCCAAGGCCGCCGCGCGGCCGCGGGATGCGGACGGCGGCGGAGGCGGTGATCCTGGAGGGGTGGGGCCGTCTCTTCCAGGAGCGTGACCAGATGTCCATGTTGGATAAGCTCAAGGGCCTGCTGAAGGGCCACGAGGACCAGGCCGACAGGGCCGTCGACAAGGCGGGGGACGCCGTCGACGAGCGCACCCAGGGCAAGTACAGCAGCCAGGTGGACGCCGCCCAGGAGCAGGCGAAGAACCAGTTCCGCGACCAGCCGCCGCAGCAGTAGACCGAACCCCGCCGTACGCCTGCGGCCCCGGTCAGGCCCGCCCGGCCGCACCGGGGCCCAGCCGTTCCGGGCCGTCGTTCAGCTGTTCCGAGCCGGGGTTCAGGCGTTGCGGGTCCGCGTTCAGCCCTTCCGGGCCGGGGTTCAGGCGTTGCGGGTCCGCGTTCAGCCCTTCCGGGCCGGGGCCGATCCGTCCTGGACCCGCGATCAGCCGTCCCGCTCCGGCGCGGCCTCGGCCGCGGGCTGCCGGGCCCCCGCCTCGCCGCCCGTGCCGTCCGCGCTCCCAGCCCCGCAGTTCTCGCACGGTTGCGGCCCTGGCCGCTCGCGCAGGCGCCCGCACTCGGGGCACACCCGGTCCAGCCAGCAGGCCGCCTCTCCGCCTTCGCCCATGCCTCCGAATTCTGCCCGGAGCGCCCGCACCGACGCGAGTAGACACTGTCTACGGCAGCCTGGTAGACAAGGCCCATGACCGATCAGGACAAGGACCTGCGCGCGCGCCTGGTGACTGCCGGCGTCGAACTGGTGACCAGGGAGGGCGTCCACGCCCTCGGCCTGCGCGAGATCGCCCGGCAGGCGGGGGTCTCGCACGGAGCCCCCCGCCGCCACTTCCCCACCCACCGCGAACTGCTCGCCGCCATCGCGCGGCACGGGTTCGGCAGGCTCACCGACACCCTGGCCGGCGCCGACGCGATGGCCGCCACCACCGGCGCGGCCCCCCGCACCCGGCTCGACGCGCTCGCCCGCGCCTACCTCGGCTTCGCGGCGGCCAACCCCGGCATGTTCGAGCTGATGTTCCGTCACGACCTGCTGGAGGGCAGCGGAGCCGAGCTGCGGCACACCACCCTGCCGATGTTCCACACCGTCGCCCGCCTGGTCGGCGAGGCCCGCCCGGAGTCCACCGATCCCGGACCTGCGGCCGCCGCGCTGTGGGCGAACCTGCACGGCCTGGCCCAACTGCGCGCCTGGGGCAGCCTGCGGCTCATCACCGGCGGCGAGGACGTCGAACCGCTGCTGCGCGCCGCCCTGGACGCCCACCTCGGCCCGGCCCCCGGGGCCCTCCCCCGGGGAGCCGTCACACGCCCGTGAAGCCGTCGATGCTCTCCCGGAGCAGGTCCGCGTGGCCGTTGTGGCGGGCGTACTCCTCGATCAGGTGCACCAGGATCCAGCGCAGCGAGACCGTCTCCGAGCCGAACACCGCCGCCGCCCGCTCGGAGAGGCGTCCGGTGTCCTCCAGCGCCGCCGCGGCGGCCAGTTCGCGGCCCTGCTCGACCTCCGCCCGCCAGTCGGTCAACGCCTCGGGCATCCCCCGGTCCGGGGTGAGCGCGTAGCCGCCCTCGCCGTCCGCGCCGTACAGCGGCGGCGCCTCCCGGCCGGCCAGCACCCGCTGGTACCAGGTGCGTTCGACCTCGGCGAGGTGCTGGACCAGGCCCAGCAGCGTCATCGTCGACGGCGGGAAGGCCGCCAGCCGGACCTGCTGGTCGTCGAGTCCGGCGACCTTCTGCACAAGAGTCGCCCGATGGAACTCCAACCAGCCTTCCAGCATGGCGCGTTCGTCTGCGTGCGGGGACGGCAGCGGCCGCCCGTCGAGTGTCGGTCCCATGGCTTCCACTGTGGCACAGCCGGGCGACCGGAGTCGATCATCCGACCGGCTTCGGGGCCCGGTCGCCCTGGTCCGCCAACGGCGCGGGCCGCAGGGGCCCGCGCCGGGCCAGGAGCAGCAGCAGGCCGAGCTGCACGGCCGTACCCACGGCCGGCCCCGCCCACACCCCGGTCACCCCGAGCGGCCCCGACAGGGCCGCGGAGGTGGCGAGTTGGGCCGTACCGACGGCCATCCGGGCGGTGAAGTCCAGGCCGAACGGCGCTCCCGCGCGGACGATCCGGCCCGCCGCCGCGCCGGTTCCCCGGCGGGTGCGGGCAGCCGTGGCCCCAACCGCAGGGTGACGGCGGCGACGGCCGCCCCGCCGAAGGCCGGCCACCCAGAAGGTGCCGATCACCGAGGCGATCACGCCGGACAGCAGTTCGGCGTAGACCGGTCCGGCCAGCGCGGCCAGTCGTCGCGACGGACGCCCGCGCATGCCTCCTCCCCCGTTCCGCCGCCCGCCGACGGCATGCCTCGAATAGAGCTACCTCTTATCGAGGCACCTCGACGAGAGGTATCATGGGGCGCGCCACAGGGCGCACTCCGACGAAAGGGCTTCGACCGTGCTGACCCTCGCGATCCTCGGCTTCCTCTACGACCAGCCGCTGCACGGCTACCAGCTCAAGTCCCGGATCACCGGCCTCACCGGCCACGTCCGGCCGGTCAGCGACGGCGCGCTCTACCCCGCCATCGCCAGACTGGAGAAGGCCGGACTGCTGCGCCGCCGCACCGAACCGGGCAGCGGGGCCGCACCGCGCCAGACGCTGGAGCTCACCGAGGAGGGCCGGACCGAACTGCGGCGCCGGTTGGCCGACCCGGAGCAGGCCGAGATCACGGACCAGATCCGCTTCTTCGCGCACGCCGCCTTCCTGCACCACCTCGCCGACCCGCCCGCGCAGGCGGCCGTGCTCCGGCGCCGGCTGGCGTTCCTGGACGAGCCGAGCAGCTTCTCCTACGACGGCGAGGGCCGCGCGGTCACCGCCGAACTGGAGCCGAACCCCTTCCGGCGCGGCCTGCTGCTGGTCGCCCGGGCCTCCACGGCGGCCGAGCGGGCCTGGCTGGCGGAGACCATCGCCGAGTTGGACGGCCCGGCGCACTGACCCGTGAGGCCGGGGACGCGACCCCGCGCGCGCCTTCGCACAGCAGCGCGAACGCGCGAAATCGCGCCGTTCCGAGCCGGCTCCCAGTCGGCCTCCGCGTCGCTATGATGATCGGCCTCACGTCCACGGCGTCCCCTCCGCGGCGTGAACCCGCCACCGCGCCCCGCCCGCCCTCCTGGAGGCCGCCGTGCCCACCGCCGAGACCGCAGCCACCCGCCCCGCGCCACTGACCCGGGACGACATCCCCGGCTGGTTCTTCCGTCTCGACCGGGCGGCCTTCGGCCACCTGCTGGCGGCCCAGACCACGGCGGGCGCCACCGGCGACATCCTCGAACTCGGCAGCTACCTCGGCCGCAGCGCCGTCCTGCTCGGCGACCACCTCCAGACCGGCGAGCGGCTGACCGTCTGCGACCTGTTCGACTCCGAGGCGGGCGACGCGGACAACGCCGCCGAGATGGCGATGTCCTACCGAAAGACCCTCACCCGGAGCGCCTTCGAGGCCAACTACCTCACCTTCCACGACGAGTTGCCGGAGATCGTGCAGGCGCCCACCTCGGTGCTGGCCGACGGCCGGATCCCGGCCGGGAGCTGCCGCTTCGTCCACGTCGACGCCTCCCACCTGTACGAGCACGTCGCCGGGGACATCGCGGTGACCAGGGCGGCGCTCGCCGAGAACGGCGTCGTGGCGCTGGACGACTACCGCTCGGAACACACCCCCGGCGTGTCGGCGGCGGTCTGGGAGGCGGTCTTCACCGGCGGCCTGCGGCCGGTGCTGCTCACCCCGATGAAGTTCTACGGCACCTGGGGCGACGCCGCGGCCGTCCGGCAGGTCCTGCTCGCCCGCGACTGGCGGGCCGAGGGCTACACGGTGGACGACGACACCATCGCCGGGGAGCCGGTGCTGCGGCTCAACTACCAGGTCAAGGCCCCCGTCCAGCAGTCCACCTCGCGCCGGCTGGCGCTGGACCTGCTGCCGCCGGTCGCCACCCGGGCGACCCGCCGGGTGCTCCGGACGCTGCGCGAACGCCGCGCCGTCCGCCCCGTTCCGGCGTCCTGACGCTCCGGCGGCCGGGCCCGACCGGACCAGGGCGGTGGCGTGGATCTTCCACGCCACCGCCCTTTTCATATGTCTGACATATCTTCAATTCAACGCCTCACTCGAATGAGTGAATCTCCCTTAAAGATTTGCCCACGGAACGTTAAAGGTCGCATAGTGATGGAGCCTCAATTGGGTCTAGGGAAGACCAAGTTCAGGCAAAGCCACCGCGAGTGAGGAGAAGGCCTTGTTCCACGGAACCACGGCGTCGGGCCACGGGCAGCGGCTCCGCGAGGAGATCACGAGCCCGGGAGCCACGCCCCTCATCGGCGTCTACGACATGTACTCGGCCTCCATCGCGGCCGAGCACTACAACGGCATGTTCGTCTCCGGATTCGGCTTCGCCGCCTCCTACTACGGCCTGCCCGACATCGGATTCATCGCCTGGCCGGACATGGTCGGCTTCGTCGAACGGCTGCGCGGCGCCTTCCCCCGGCACCATCTCCTGGTCGACATCGACGACGGCTACGTCGATCCCGAGGTCGCCTGCCACGTCGTGCGCAGGCTCGAACGCATCGGCGCGTCCGGCGTCATCCTGGAGGACCAGAAACGGCCGCGCCGCTGCGGCCACGCCGACGGCAAACAGGTCCTCCCGCTGGAGGAGTACCTGGAGAAGCTGGACCTCGTCCTCGCCAACCGGACGGACCTCCTGGTGGTCGCCCGCACCGACGCCACCGAGGAGGAGGACATCCTGCGCCGCGCCCGAGCCCTCGCCGCCACCGACGCCGACGTGGTGCTGGTCGACGGGGTGCGCAGCGAGGACTGGATCCGGCGGATCCGGCGGGTCGTCGGCGACAAGCCGCTGCTGTTCAACCAGATCGCCGGCGGCAAGTCCCCCCGGTTGTCGCTCTCCGAGCTGACCGAGCTGGGGGTGGACGTCGCGATCTACAGCACGCCCTGCCTGTTCGCGGCCCACCGGGCGATGGACGAGGCGCTGGCCGGGCTGAAGGTGGCCGACGGGCGGCTGCCGGCCGGCGCCGGGGAGAGCCGGCAGATCGGCGTGCGGGAGTCCACCGAACTGCTGGAACGGAACATCGCGCGCTCGCGCCCGCTCACGGGGGTGACGGTGTGACGGCCGGGCTGCGCGGTCCCGCCCCGCCCCCGGCGGCCGCCGTCCTGCGGGCCACCGCGCTGGGGCTGGCCGGGGCGTGCGGCCTGCTCGCCGGCGCGGCGGCGCCCGCGGCGGCGGGCGGGGGGCTGATCACGCTCGTCGACAACTCCAACGCCGATTCCTGGGTGGAGATCGACCGCACGGCCAACGTCCAGAACGGCAGCGGCTCGGCGGGCAGCGACCACGACGGCGCCGGGTCCCTGGTGGGCGGCCTGCTCGGGTCCGGCCCGGGCGGGGCGGCGATCGGGGGTGACCGATGACCGACGACACCGCCCGCCGGGGCCGGCGGCGCGGGCCGCGGCCGCGTCGGCTCGACCCGTACCTGGTCGCGCTCGCCGGGGCGGTCGGCCTGGCCGCCCTGTTCCCGGCCACCGGGGGCTCGGCGCGGGTGGCGGCCGTGGCCTGCAACCTGGCGGTGGCGCTGCTGTTCTTCCTCTACGGCGCCAGGCTCTCCGCCCGCGAGACGCTGGCCGGGCTGCGCCACCTGCGGCTGCACGGGCTGGTGCTCGCCGCCACCTTCGGCCTCTTCCCGCTGCTCGGGGCGGCCACCGCGCTGCTCACGCCCGTCCCGCTCAGTGGGCAGTTGCAGACCGGGGTGCTGTTCCTCTGCCTGCTCCCGTCGACGGTGCAGTCCTCGGTGGCGCTGACCGGCGCCGCCGGGGGCAACGTCCCGGCGGCGATCTGCGCCGGGACGTACTCCAGCCTGGCCGGGCTGCTGCTGACCCCGCTGCTGGCGGCCTGGCTCCTGGACGTGCACACGGCGCTGTCGGCCGAGGGGCTGCTGCGGATCGGGGCCCAGTTGCTCGCGCCGTTCCTGCTCGGGCAGGTGCTGCGGCCGTGGATCGGCGCCTTCCTCGCCCGGCACAGACGGGTGCTGACGCCGGTGGATCGGGGCTCGATCCTGCTCGTCGTCTACACCGCGTTCAGCGCGGCGACGGCCCAGGGCAGCTGGGGCCTGGCCACCCCGGGCGCCCTGCTCGGCCTGCTCGCGGTGCTGCTCGCCCTGCTGGCCGCCGCGCTCGCGGTCACCGGGCTCGGCGCACGGCTGCTGGGCCTCGACCGGCCGGCCACCATCGCGGCGGTGCTGTGCGGCTCGCAGAAGAGCCTGGCGAACGGCCTGCCGATGGCCGCCGTGCTCTTCGGGCCCCAGGCCGGGCTGCTGGTCCTGCCGCTGATGGCGTATCACCAGCTCCAGCTGGTGGCCGGCACCGTGCTCGCCGGCCGTTGGGCCCGCGCGCCGGACACCACACCCGCCGGGCAGGCCCCGCCCGCCGATCGGGTACCGGCCGCGCTCACGGGGCCGGGCGGGCCACCCGTTCCCGGGTGAGCCGACGCCTAGGGCCGGTGCCTGGGCCCGACGTCTGGACTCGACGTCTGGGGCCAGCGCCTGGGGCCGGCCGGCAGCCGCTAGCCGTTCCCGCAGGTCCGTACCGCGGCGGCGCGCGCGTAGTAGTCGGCGGCGTCGGCGGTGAAGCCGTCCTGTTCCGCGAGGCGGCCCGCGCGGTCGAAGTGGTGCCACGCCTCGCCGTTGCGGTCCAGGGTGGCCAGCGCCCTCCCGCAGATGTCCAGGAGCATCGCGCGGCGCGCGACGACCTGGTCCTCCGGGGCGAGGTCGAGCGCGTGCCGCGCGAGGGTGAGCGCCTTCGCCGGTCGCTCGTTCAGCAGGTGGTACCGGGCCAGGTAGTAGGTCGTGAGCATCTCGGTCTGCGGGCTGCCGGCCCTGCGGGCGAGCTGCGCGGCCCGCTCGTAGCCGAGGCCGGCCAGGTTCGTGTCGCCGAGTGCCTCCCGGGCCTGGGCCAGGTTGGCGGTGGCGATCGCCTCGCCCTCGGTGTCGTCGGCGCGCCGGGCCAAGTCGGGTGCGCGCAGCAGGTGCGGCAGGGCCTCCTCGTACCGGCCGTTCTGCCCGAGGACCCAGCCGAGCAGGCTCCTGACGCGGGATTCCGCGTCGGCCTCGGCCAGTTCGACGGCGGAGCCGAGGGCGTGGCCGAGCGGAGCCTCCCAGTCGGCTCCGGGCTGCTGGACGACCAGGGGCCACAGCAGCAGGGCGAGTCGCCACGCCCGGTGGTGGTGCCCGCCGGCGGCGGCCGCCGCGGTGGCGGCGACGAGGTTGCGCCGTTCCCTGGCGTACCAGGCCATGGCCTCCTCCCGGTCGGCGAAGACGGGCGTCGACACCGGCGTCCGGAAGTCCTCCGGGAGCCGGCAGCAGGGTTGGCTGCCCGCCACCGCCGCGCTCGCGGCGGCCAGGGCGGCGTACAGGTAGTGATCGAGGAGCGGAAGGAGGCGGTCGTCCCCGGGGGCGGGGCCGAGCGAGCGGGCGAACAGCCGGATGAGTCCGTGCAGGGCGTAGCGGTCGTGCCCCCGTTCCTCCACCAGGTTGGCGGCGACGAGGCGTTCCAGCACCGCGCGGCTGCCGGCCGGGCTGTCGTCCGCCAGCGCGGCGACCGCCGCCACGTCGATGTCGGGGCCGAAGTGGTGGGCCAGCAGCCGCAGGACGGCGACCGCGTCGGGCGGGAGGTGGTCCACGCTGACGCGCAGGACGGAGGCGAAGTCGATGCCGTCCACCGCGAGGAACGAGATCCGCCGCTGCCCGTCGCGGAGTTCCTCGACCGCGTCGCCGAGCGAGCGCTCGGGCCGCACCGCCAGCCGGGCCGCCGCCAGTCGCAGGGCCAGCGGCAGCCCGTCGCACAGCCGCACCAGGCGCCCGGCCGCGTCCGGCTCCGCTCCGACCCGGTCCGGGCCGAGGATGCGGGCGAACAGTGCCTCGCCCTCCCCCGGCCCGAGCCGGTCCAGCAGCAGCGGGCGGGCGCAGTCGCCGGCGACCAGGCTCTCCAGCCGGTTGCGGCTGGTGACGACGGTGGCGCAGCCGTGGGCGCCGGGGAGCAGCGGGCGGACCTGGTCGTAACTCAGCGCGTCGTCGAGGATGACCAGGAGGCGGCGGTTCCGGAGCAGCGAGCGGTAGAGCGCCTCGGCTGCGGCGGTGTTCTGCGGGATGTCGTCGGGCTGGATGCCGAGCGCGCCGAGGAAGTCCCGGATCACGAAGGCGGGGTCGGCGATCGGGGCGGTGTCGACGAAGCCGCCGAGCCGGGCGAAGAGCACGCCGTCCGGGAAGTCCGCCGCGGCCTGTTGGGCCCAGTGGGCCACCAGCGCGCTCTTTCCGATCCCGGCCGGCCCGGTGACCAGACAGATGGGCGAGTCGTGTGCGGTGTGCCGCACGGCCGCGTCGAGGGCGGCGAGTTCGCGCTTGCGCCCGGTGAAGCCGGCCGGTCGGCGGGGCAGCAGGAGCGGTCGCCGCAGGTCGTTCGCGCCCGGCTGGACCGCGCCGCGGTATGCGTCCGCCTGCCGGTGCGCGTCAGCTCGGCGGTGCGCGTCCGCCTGGCGGCGGGCGGCCTCCTGCCGGTCCGCGACCTCCTGTCCGTGGGGGTCCCCGGGCCGGTGCGTGTCCTCCCGTCGGCGTGCGGCGCGTGGCGGGCCGAGGATCCGGTCGTAGGCCTCGACCATCGCGGGGCCCGGGTCGACGCCCAGTTCGTCACCGAGCAGTCGGGCCGTCCGGTGGTAGAGCTCGATGGCCTCGGCCTGCCGGTTCGTCGACAGCAGGGCGTCGAGCAGGAGCGCCACCAGGGACTCGCGCAGCGGATGCCGGTCCGCCGGTCCGCGCAGCACCGCGACGGCCTCTTCGGCGCGCCGGCCGGTGGTCAGCGCCTGGCCGAGCTCCTCCACCGCGCCGAGCCTCGCCTCCTCCAGTTCCGCTGCCGCGGCGACGACCGGGGGTGTGCCGCAGAGTCCGGCGAGCGCCGGGCCGCGCCAGAGCGCGAGGGCCTTGCGCAGCGCCGGGATCCCGGCCGGTGCGCCGTCGCCGGTGCGCGCTTCGGCGACGGCGGCGCGGAACCGCTCGCCGTCGATGTGGTCGGACGGCGTCTGGAGGAGGTAGCCGTCACAGGCGGTGGCGATGGTGACCGGGCCCACGGGGTGCAGCAGCCGGCGGAGTTGGGAGACGTGCCCCTGGATCACGGTCTTGGCGTGTCTGGGCGGCTGCTCGCCCCACAGGGCGTCGGTGATGCGGTCGTTCGTGACCAGCGCGTCGTTGGCGAGGAGCAGCATCGCCAGCAAGGTCCGGCGTTTCGGTGGCCCGATCTCGACGAACTGCCCGTCGCGCCGGACTTCCACTGGTCCGAGCAGCCGGAATTCCAACAAGGGTCCCTCCCACTGCCGATCACCTGCGCAATGGGTAAGGCTACCCTTGTCAGTGGACACTCACGAGCACACCCCCAGCTGCCGAGGAGCGGTCAGGGGTGCGCGCGAGAACGGCGCCAACGGTCCGCTGCCCGCCCGCTCAGGTGGTGTCGACCCTGACCGTAACCCGCCCTCGGCGGGCGGGCACATCACCGGACGTAGTAGGCGCGGTTGTGGGCGGCGACCGGCGGGGACTGGTAGGTCCAGACCCCGGCGGCCGGGGCGTCGGCGATCAGGTGGGCGAGGTCGCGGGCGGACTCCTCCGCGGGGTTGCCGAGGTCGAGCCGGACGCGGTCGGCGGTGCGGTCGTCCAGGGAGTAGTAGCGGTAGGGGTGGTAGACGTTGAGCGGGCCGGCGAGCAGCTTGCCCTCGTCGTCGGTGCCGTAGCCGGTGATCGGGGTGTTGTTGACGGATTCGGCGGTGAGGCCGATCAGGTTCACGTCGAGGGCGAGGAGTTGCTCGTCGTGGCGGCGCAGCCCGTCCGCCCCGAGGGTGGCCCGGCGACAGGAGACGGACCAGCGCTCACGCACGGCGGGGGCGTTGAGCGAGGGCAGCGCGGTCTCGAACCAGCCTGGGTGCTTGGGCTCGGCGTACAGGCGGCGCCCGGCATCGATGGCGAGCGGATTGTCGCACAGGACGTGCAGACGGGCGATGCCGAGCAGCTTGGTCTGGTCGTAACCCCGGGCGTACTGGCCGTAGTTGAGGACCGGCAGGCGGTCCCCGGCGAACACCGGGTGGGCGACCAGGTTGATCTCCAGCTCCTCGGTGATGCCACCGCCGTTCGGGTACTGGGCGAAGTACAGCTGGTAGTTGAGGGACACGCAGGCCCCGCCGTCGAACACGGCGGCGGTCAGGCCGGGGTGGCGCTTGCCGAGCAGCTCGCGCGCCCGCTCGGGCTGGACCAGGTAGTCGACGCCGATGTTGTGCAGCGCGCCGTAGTGGAAGGGCAGGTGGTACGGCTCCGGTACGGGCGGGAGCGGCAGGCCGGTCATGGTGTCTCCGGAAAGGCGGGCGAACGGGTGGCGGGCGAACGGGTGGCAAGCGAAGGAGCGACGCACGAAGGGGGGCCGGGCGAAGGGAGCACGGGCGAAGGGAGCACGGGCGAGCGAGGCGGGTCGGGGGTCGGCAGCCTGGAGCCGACGGACACCGGGCGGTGCAGGTCCAGCAGGTCCTGGTGGATCCGGTCGGCGCTGCGCAGGGCCAGGGCGGCCATGGTGAGCGAGGGGTTGGAGGTGCCGAGCGAGGGCATCGAGCCGCACCCGACGGCGTACAGGTTGGGGTGGTCCCAGCAGCGCTGCCAGTGGTCGACGACGGAGGTGGCGGGCGAGTCGCCCATGACGTGGGTGCCGCCGGCGTGGCCCGCGCCCCGGTAGCCGTAGGCGGTTCCCAGGTGTTCGAGGCGGCCCGGCCACTGCGGACCGGCCGGGTAGGCGGTGTGGTCCTCGGCGCCGAGCAGGGCGAACAGTTGGTCGGAGACGGCCCGGGCCGAGACCATGCCCGCGCGGACGTACTCGTCGAGGTCGTAGCGGACGGCCGGGCCGGGGAGGCCGAGCGGATCGCGCCGGTCCGGGTCGAGGGTGACCCGGTTGGCCGGGTCGGCGGGCTGCTCCAGTTCGAACTGGAGCGAGAACTGACGGCCGAGCCGGTCGCCGAGGCGCGCCCGCAGCTCCTTGCCGCGCAGCCCGGCGGCCAGCAGTGCGGCCGTCTCCGCCTCGGGGGAGCCGCCGGCCCAGGACCAGCCCCAGTTTCCGATCTCGATCCGGAACGGGGCCCGGCGGGCCCGGGCCGGGCCGAAGCGGAAGGCCTCCAGGCCGCTGGTGGAGCCGGGCCCCCGGTAGGGGCCGACCTGGCCGGGCATGAGCCCCCAGGTGAGCAGTGCCGGGTGGTCCATCAGGTTGCGGCCCACCTGGTCGCTGCGGTTGGCCAGGCCGGACAGGAGCAGCAGCCGGGCGTTCTCGACGGCGTGCGCGGCGAGGACGACCAGGTCCGCGTCCACCCGGTGGGCCGCGCCGCCGGCCAGGTACTCCACCCCGGTGGCGCGCCCGGTCACCGGGTCGGCGAGCACCTTGGCCGCCACGGCCCCGGTGCGCAGTTCGACGCAGGGCGCCCAGCGGGCCTGGGTGCGCAGCGGCGTGTACTTGGCGCCGGTCGGGCAGACCGGGACGCAGCTGGCGCTGCCCGCGCAGGGCGGGCCGAAGCTGTCGCCGGGCCGGGTGGGCAGGCCGTTGCGGGCGTGCGGGGTGCCGGTGACGGCGAGCCGGGCGGGGCCGGGCATGGCGGGGTCGCGGACGGTCCGGCCGTCGAGGGCGTGGGCGAGCCGGCGGTCGAGGTGGCTGGCCGGGATGGCCCGCATGGGGAAGGCGTAGTCGTCCGGGATCGGCAGTCCGACGGCGCGGCGCTGCTCCCCGGCGTCGGCGGCGACGCCGAGTTCGTGTTCGGCTGCGCGGTAGTACGGCTCCAGGTCGTGGTAGCCGATCGGCCAGTTGCGGCCGCGGCCGAGGTCGCCGGTGCGGAAGTCCTCCGGGTGCATGCGCGGGGTGAGGCCGGTCCAGAGCAGTCCGGTGCCGCCGTTGGCACGCAGGTAGCCGCTGGCGTAGGGCAGCGGGCCGTCCTGCCGGAGGTGTCCGGTGGCGGTGAAGCCGCCGCCGGGGAGCCCGGTGAGGTCGGTGACGTCGAGGGACGGGGCGTCGGGGTCGTGCGGGTAGGGCGAGGTGGGCGGGCCGCCGCCGGCCGCGCGGAAGGCGGCGGCGGTCTCGGGCCCGGAGGGCGCTGCCCGGCCGGCTTCGAGGACGAGGACCCGCCGGCCCTGCGCGCCGAGGCGGTGGGCGACCAGCGTTCCGGCGAAGCCTGCGCCGACCACGACGACGTCCCAGCGGGCGGTCACCGTTCCTCACCCCCTCGGGGGGCTTCGGCCCAGCTGCCGTGGCCGGGGGCGGCGGCGCCGGGTGGGTCGGCGCGGAAGGTCCGCCAGGCCAGGCCCTGGTCGTAGGCGCGGGCGGAGCTGGGGGTCTCGCCCGGCCAGGCGCCGACGTACCAGAGGTGGACCAGGGCGTGGTCGTCGCGGACCCGGTGGGCCAGGGTGGTGCGGTGGTGTTCGTGCGCCATGCCGGTGGCGCGCAGCTCGGGCTCGTCGAATCCGGTCAGTTCGGCGCAGACGCGCAGGAACTCGGCGAAGTCGGCGAGGTCGTCGGGCGCCCCGAACTCGGCGAGGCAGTCAACGGCAGGATGGTCGTCTGGCACGGACAAGCGGGCACCCCCACGGTCGTCGACGGTGGCCAAGACATGACAGACCGTGGGGTGGGTGGAAACGGCGGCCCGTCACGGTCTGCCAGCGCGATCCTGCCGCCCGCCGTCGCCACCGGGAACCCGTTGCCCGAATGTGCCCGGTCTTGGCCGTCTCCTGCCCGATCCGCCGCCCACCGCGTTCGGTCGGCGGCTGTTTCCGGTCGGACTACGGGGGCTGGCGCGGGTACGGCGAGGGGTCCGGCGGGACCGGGCGGAGGTCCGGCGAGGGTCGACGAGGGTCGATGAGGGTCCGACGGAGCTCAGCCGAGGGCGCGGACGGCCGCCAGGACGTCGAGGCCCAGCTCCGGGTCCGCCTCCTCCGGCAGGCTGACGGACAGCCGGTCGACCAGGCCCGCGTACCGCCGGGTCAGCTCGCGGGCGACGTCCTCGACCGGACCGGACACCGCGAACGCGTCGAACACCTCGTCGTCGATCAGCGCGGCCATCTCCGCCCAGCGACCGCGCACCGAGTGGGTGTGCAGTTCCTCCTGGAGCCCCTCCCACCCGTGCTGGGCCAGCACCGGGCGGTAGGCCGGGGTGGAGGCGTAGAACGCCAGCCGCTCCCGCACCCCCGCCCGGTTGGCCGCCAGTTCCTCCTCCGTCCGGCCGGTGGCGGTCAGCACGCTGCCGGCGACCTCGAACGGCCGCGCCGTCCACGGGGCGCCCTCGGCCTCGGCCTGCGCCCGGGCCCCGGTCAGACCGGGCAGCACCTGCTCGGCCAGGTAGGCGGGCGACGAGAACGGGTGGCTGAGGAACCCGTCGGCCACCGCCCCGGCCGTACGGGTCATCAGCGGCCCCACGCCGGCCAGCAGGATCCTCGGCACCCCGGCGGGGACGGGGTCGGGCGAGAAGACCGGCGTCATCATCGTGTGGGTGTAGAAATCGCCCCGGAAGCGCAGCCGTTCGCCGGTCTGCCAGCTGTGCCAGATCGCCCGCACCGCGTGCACGTACTCGCGCATCCGCGCGGCCGGCCGGTCCCAGGGCATCCCGAAGCGCTTCTCGATGTGCGGCTTGACCTGCGAGCCCAGCCCGATGACGGCCCGTCCGCCGGAGGCCGCGTGCAGCCCCCAGGCCTGGTAGGCCAGCGTCATCGGGGTGCGGGCGAAGGCCACCGCGATGCCGGTGGCCAGCTCGATCCGCTCGGTCCGGTCGGCGGCGCGGGCCAGCTGGAGGAACGGGTCGTACGCGGTCTCGGCGACCACCAGGCGGTCCATGCCCCGGCTTTCGGCCCGCTCGGCGGCGTCGAGGATCCCCGCCGGGTGCCCGGAGGCGGTGGCGTCGAGACGGAAGGCGGGGGGTCGGTGCATGGCGGTGCTCCTGGGCGCGGGCTGCGGCGGTACCCGGGTAGCCTCCCACGCCGGCGCCCGGGCCCACCCCCGCAGCCTGCCCCTCAGCGCTTGAAGAACTCCACCTCGGCCAGCGCGATGGGGATTCCGGGCCCCGTCCCGGCGGCGGCGCGGACGACCAGCGTCACCTTCACGACGTCGCTGACGCCGGTCAGCACCGTCTGCGGGCCCGGCTTGTCGTTCAGCGTCACCTTCTGCTCGTGCACCTTGCCGTCCGAGGTCGTCATCCGGAGGTCCAGGGCGGTGGGCCGTGCCTGCTGCTGGAACTGCTGCGGCTCGGTGGAGGAGCCGGTGTGGATGATCACGTCCACCAGCCGGAACGGTCGGGCGAAGGGGAAGCTGATCGAGTCCCCGACGTTCGGCGCCCCCCAGTAGGTGTTGCTCAGCCCGTCGACGGTCAGTTTCGCGGGATGGCCCTCGACCTCCGCGCTCGCCGCCGCCCCGGTGGGGGAGATCGCCGAGGCGTCGCGGAGCTTGTCCAGCACGTCCTCGTAGATGTTCCGCCCCGCCGGGTAGAACAGCACGCCCGCGACCACCAGCGCCGCCAGCACGAGCAACGCGATCATCCGGCGCAGGGTGCTGCCGGAGCCGCCGATGCGCACGCGGCGCCGGAACGGCCAGCGGGTGCGCCACCACGGCAGGGCCGCCACGAGTTCGGTGGGGGTCAGCGGCTCCGCGCACCGCCGGCAGAACTTCCGGTCGGGCCGGTTGGGCGTGCCGCACCGGGGGCAGGGTGGGCCGACCTGGGCCTCGTCGGCCGCGGCCGGGCGGACGGTCGGGCGGGGCGCGACGGGCTTGGCGGGCTGCACCGCCACCGGGTCCGCCGCCGCCGGCTGCCGGGCGGCCGTGGGCTGCGGCGGCACCGCGCCGGGGCGGACCGGCGGCACCTCGGCGGCGGGTGCGGGCTTGGGCGCGGGCGCGGGCGCGGGCTTGGGCGCGGGCGCAGCAGCGGGCGCGGCGGCGGACGGCCTCGCCGGCTCGGCGGGCGCCGCGGACGGCCGCACGGGCGGTTCCTCGCGGGCCGCCCCGGCGGGCGGAGCAGCGGGCGACGCAGCGGTCGGATTGGCGCCAGCGGGCGGGACGGCGGCAGCGGGCGGGGCGGCGGCAGGGCTGGGTGCCGCGGAGGCGGGAGCCGCCGAGGTGGCGGCAGCCGTCCCCGACCAGCCGAGGTAGGCACCGCAGTTGCCGCAGAAGTCGTCCCCGTCCTCGTTGGCCACTCCGCACTCGGGACACGTACGCATTGCTCAGCTCTCTTCCGCACCGAGTGGACCGGATGGATCAGGTGGACCGGATGGACCAGGTGGACCGGATGGACCAGGCGGTCCGGGCAGGACCTCCACCCGGCAGGTGAGGTGGACCGGGCAGGACGCCCGGACGACCGCCAGCACCTGCTCCTCGTCCACCGCCGGGGTGCGCTCGGGCCAGACCCGTACCAGCAGTTCCCCGGAGGGCGCGGGCGGCAACTCCGCGCCCGCGGTGGTGGACCAGGCCACGCCGCCGCCGTCCACGATCTGCGCGCCGACGCCGAGGATCAGCCGCAGCCGTTCCCGGAGCCCGCGCCGGGTGCCCCGCCACCGGTGCAGTTCGACCGCGCGGCCGACCACGGCCCGGCGGACCTCCTCCGGCCAGGCCGGGTCGGTCTCGACGGCGACCCAGTCCGCCAGCCACTCGACGAAGTCGGCCGGGGCCAGGCGCGGTTGGAAGTAGGCGGGCAGGTTGTCCAGGGTGGCGAAGACCGGGGCGAGGACGGTGTCCAGGCCCGCGGTGAACCGCTGGGCGAAGTCGTCCTCGGCGTAGAGCGCGGGCAGGAGTTCGCCGATCGGATGCGGGCTGGGCAGCCCGGGGACGGCCGCTCTGCTCATCGCGGACCGTCCGCCGGGAGCGCGGCGACCACGACCTGGTGCTGGTGCGAGAAGACCAGCGCGTCCGGGGCGACGTCGACCCGTTCGGCGGGCGCACCCCGGCGCCCGGTGATCGGATCCGCCGGGAAGAGCCGCAGTTCCTCGACCGCCGTGACCCCGGCCACCTGCTGGAGCACCGCGAACACCTCCCCGTACTGCACGGCCCGGCCGAACGGCCAGCCCCTTCCGTCGGCGCCGCCGCGCAGCGGGTTGAGGTGCCGGAACAGGGCCGCGAGCGCCGCCTCCCGGACCCGGTCGCCGTCCGGGGAGCGGGTCGCGAGCCGGGCGACCACCGTCACCCCCTGGTAGTCGGGCGGTTGGACGACGAGCCGGGTGCCGACGAGCCGCCGCTCGTCCAGGGCCGTCGCGATGGCCGACAGCACCTGCTCGCCGGGGATCAGCTGCTCGAACCGCAGGCGGTCGCCCTCGTCCGCGACCGCGTCGGGGACCACCAGCACCCGCACCGCGCCCGCCTCCCCGGCGACGGCCGGCGCGCAGCGCACCCGGGCCGCCGAGGGGGCGGCCTGCCGGGCGATCAGCTCGAAGTCCCCGGCCGTGACGGCCCGTTCCTGGAGCCGCAGCAGGTGGGGGGCGCGCACCTTGGCGTTCTCCACCGTCTCGCCGTCGACCCCGCCCCTGGCCGCTTCCCGGTTGTCGACCCTGGCCACGTACGGGACGGAGCTGCGCAGCACCGTGATCGTCGCCCGGGCGACGTTCCCGGCGGTGCCGCCGCCCGTGCGGTAGCGCGGTACCCGCAGGTGCGCGCCCTTGGGCGGCACCGCGCCGAAGGCGTGCAGGCCGCCGTCGGGTTCCCGGACGGCGGGCGGGAACGCGAACTCGCCCGTGGTCGCGTCGATCACCACGTGCCGGTCGGTCGGCGCCGAGTCACCGAAGTGCTCGACGGCCGTCCACCGCTCCCAGCCGTCGCCGGCCGCGACCTCGACCACCGGGGGCCCGCCGTCGAGCAGGACGGGCGGCCTGGCGAGCCGGAAGCGCTGGCCCGCGACGCCCTCCGAGGTGCCGAGCGGCGCGTCGGTCACGGTCTGGGCGTGCACGACGGTCGCGGTGCCGCCGACCGTGAACACCTCCGCCCGGCGGATCGTCGGGGACTCCGCGTAGAACGGCTGGCCCGGCTCCGGCGCGGACACCCGGCAGCGCAGCCAGCCCGCCCGGCGCCCGGCGACCACCGAGGCGACCTGCCCGGCGGGCACGAACACCACCACCTCGCCGGGCCGGTTGAGGCCGCCGGTGGTGTCGGAGCCGGTCTCGCAGGCGATCCACCGCGCGCCGTCCCACACCTCCCACGCCAGCGGGGGCTGGCGCGGGTCGACGCCGACGCCCTCGACCCGGCTGTCCAGCCGGACGACGAGGATGCAGCGCGGCACGACGGCCGGCAGCGCGAACAGCATGGCGTCCCCGACCTGGGGACGCGGCTGGAAGCACGGCACGTCCACGCCGTCGGCCAGCCGCGCCGTGGCGTCGGTCTGCTCCCCCGCGGCGGAGACGGTGACCAGCCGGTCGAGGGAGCTGGGGACGACGGGCAGGTCCTCGGCGGTGGAGAACACCACCGCCTCCTCGGTCTCGGTCCGCAGCGTGGACACCTCGGTGCCCGCCCGCAGCAGCACCGTCTCGGGCTGCGGGGCCGACAGCCAGAAGTCGACCTCCGCGGTCGCCGCGGCCGGCGGGAAGAGCCGGACGCCCAGCAGGTCGAGGAAGGCGGAGTAGTTCTTCTCCGGCACCCGGTTCAGCCGGTAGAGCAGCTGGTCCACCATGTACGCGAAGGTCTCGATCAGGGTGACCCCGGGGTCGGACACGTTGTGGTCGGTCCACTCCGGGGCCCGCTGCTGGACGAACCGCTTGGCCTCGTCGACGAGTTGCTGGAACCGGCGGTCGTCCAGGTTCGGGGAGGGCAGCGCCATCAGCTCACTCCCCCGGTCACGGCGCCCAGGGCACCCGGGACGTCCTGGACATCCGGGGCGTCCGGCGAGCTCGGGATGGTGTAGAAGGGGAAGACCAGGTTGCGGCGGTCGTTGGTGGACCGCACGGTGTAGTGGACGTCGATGTAGAGCGTGCCGTCGTCGACGGTGTCGAAGGCGATCACGACGTCGTCCACCTCGATCCGCGGCTCCCAGCGTTCCAGCGCGGTGCGCACCTCGCGCGCGATCCGGCCCGCCGTACCGCCGTCGCTCGGCGCGAACACGTACTCGTGGATGCCGCAGCCGAACTCCGGGCGCATCGGCCGCTCCCCGGGGGCGGTGCCGAGGATCAGCCGGATGGCCTCCTCGATCTCCCGGTCCCGGTCCACCATGCCGATGCCGCCGGTGGCGTTCACCCGCAGCGGGAAGGCCCAGCCCCGCCCGATGAAGCCGCTCACGCGACGCCCCCGATCAGCACGTTGAACGCGCCGGTGACGATCTTCGCGCCGCAGGACGTCTGGTCGCCCACCCGCGCCGCGGGCAGCCCTCCGATCAGGACCAGGCCCCCGGCCGCCGCCGTGGGGCTGGGCATGACGACGTTGCCGGGCCCGAGTTCCACGTGCGGCACGCACACGTGCAGGCTGCCGGTGACGGCGGCCGGGCGGCCGCCGATCAGTACGGTCGCCGCCGCGAGGGCGCCTGGTGGCGGGGTGGTGATGGCACCGCCGTCGCTGGTGGTGTCACCCATCCGGGCTGCGGGGGGCATCTGCGTTCTCCAATCGGGTGGTTCGAGGGGGCCGGACGGTCGGGCCGTGCTGACGGTGGTTCAGTTGATGCGCACGAGGGCCGCCTTGAGCACCGCCAGCGCTCCGCCGTCCACGGTGACCCCCGTACGGCCGGTGACGTTCACCGATCCCCCGCGCAGGTTCACCGCCCCGGCGCCGGCGTCGATGGTGATGCCGGTGGAGGACAGCCGCACCGAACTCGCCGCCGCCGCACCGGCCGCGCCGAAGACGGTCAGGACGATCTCGCCGCGCTGCTCGTCCAGTCGCACCTCCAGCTTCCGGTCCCCGCTGGCCAGCCGGACGCCGGACTGGCCGCCCGGCACGTCCAGCAGTTCCAGGCGGTGGCCCGAACGGGAGACTAGCGAGCGGCGGTTGACCTTCCCGCCGGCCGGGTCGACCAGCGGCACCTCGTGCGGCGAGGGCTTGTCGACGCCGTTGTAGAGGCCGCCCAGCACGTACGGGCTGTCCAGGCTGCCCTGCTCGAAGCCGACCAGCACCTCGTCGTTCACCTCGGGGCTGAACACGCCACCGCCGCCCTGCCCGCCCCACTGGACGGTGCGCACCCAGTCGGAGACGTAGGTGTCGTCCAGCCACGGGAACTTCAGCCGCACCCAGCCGCGTTGCGCGCCCCCCGGCTCCCGGACGTCGGTGACCACGGCGATGGCCAGACCGGGCATCCGCGGCCCGCGCGGCACCGCGCCGCCGCCGGCGACGAGCCCCGCGAGGGAGCGGTCCGGCGCCGCGCTGACCACGACGGTGGTCCGGTAGCCGCGGTAGGGCTCCAGCAGGTGGCGCACCGCGGTGGCCGTGTAGCGGCCCGAGAAGGCGGCGCCGACGTTGCCCAGGGCGACCGGAACGCCCGCCCGCAGCTTCGGGTTGCCCTCGACGACCGCCTCCAGCTCGCCGAACCCGGCGGCCACCGAGGCGGCGACCGACCCGGCCGCGGCCGCCGTCTCCGCCTGCGTGCGGTAGGGGGTGTCGGTGACGGTCATCCGCGCTTTCCCGGCGAAGGCGGCGGCCGCCGTCGACGGGCTCATCCCGGGCCGCACCGTCTCGCTGGCCACCGACGGCTCCGTGGCGACCAGGGCCTTCTTGGTGACGACGTTCCAGCCGCGCACCTCGACGGTGTCCGCCCCGCCGCCGCCCGTCAGGACACCGCGCAGCTCCAGCAGGTTGCGGCCGTACTCCAGGACCATCGGGTTCTGCGGAGCGGGCGTCGAGGGGGCCGGGGCCGAGGAGGCCTGCTCGGGCTTGACGAACTCCAGCAGCCCCTCGTCGTCCGCCCGCACCTGCGCGCCGCTCTCCTGCGCCAGGTACTGGAGGAACTCCCAGTCCGAGACGTTGGCCTGCGACAGCTGCTCGTGGACGACGGGGAACGCGTCGACCCGGCCGCAGCCGAGCCCGGCTCCCGCGGCGACCTGACGGACGACGTCCGCCGTCGACATGTTGCGGAACGCCTTCACCCGGCGCCCGCGCATCAGCCGGTGGGTGATGGCGGACGCCCGCACCACGGTGAACGAGCCGGTGGTGTCCACGTCCAGCTCCAGCGCCGTCACCTCGCCGGTGAACAGCCGCACCTGCGCGTTGCCCTGCACCGTCATCACGGAGACCCGCAGCCGGGTGCCGATGGTGACCCCGGTCGCGGAGAGGAAGGTGTGGTCCGCGTCGCGGAACATCAGCACGGCCGTGTCGGGCAGGCCCGTGCTCTCCTCGATGTCGCAGGAGACCAGCTGGGCCGCCCAGACCGGCGGCAGCGGGCCGGGCGCCTCGACGATCGGATCCGCGGCGAAGGAGCGGCCGCCGCGGGCCTCGGGAGTGGTCATGACCGCCCTCCTCGGGTGGGCTCGTCGATCCCCGGCACGATCAGTTCCACCCCGGGGACGAGCACCATCGGGTCGTCGATGTCGTTGGCCTCGGCGATGGTGCGCCACGCCGTCGCGTCGCCGTACTCGCGCCAGGCGAGCAGCGGCAGGCTGTCGCCCGCGATCACCCGGTGGGTGCTGCGCGCCTCCATCGAGCCGGAGGTCGGGTTCTGGCCCGGCGTGTCGACACTGGCCTCGTCGATGGTGAACGAGCAGGTGGCCCGCAGCGGCTTGCCGTCGACGTCGAAGAGCGAGTAGGTGACCTGAAGGCCGGTCAGCACCCCGTTGAACGACGTCGTCGACGACGTGCCCCAGTCCAGCCGGATCCACGGGCTCGCCGGCTTCTTGCGCGCCAGGCTCGCCGGAGTCGGCACACAGGCCGTCATCAGCTGCTCCACCGCCTTCTCCACCGAGTCGTCATGGGTCGCCGTCGCATCGAGGAACACCTCCATGGACAGCGAGCGGGGCCCGCTGCCGACGAACTCGGGCAGCGCGGACTCGGCGGCCATCCGGGACGGGGTGCGGCGCCACTCCGAGGACTTCCGCAGCACCAGGCTCGACGGGTTGAACTGGAGCGGGAGCCGCGCGATCACCCCGCCGGGCTGGGCGCCGACCGTCGCCGGCGGCTCCATGATGGCCAGTTGGGCCCGGGTGACACTCGCGGGGACCTCTGACATCCCGCACCTCCTTCCGTTCGTCGTCCGATGGGTGGCCTGCGCCGGGTGCGCCGCGCCGTCACGATGACGGGCGCAGCCCGGCGTGGGCGATCTCCAGGGACTCCGTCGCCGCCTGCGAGTTCGCCGGGTCGAACGACGGGCCCTGCCAGCGGACGGGCACGATGCCGAGCACCTGCCAGCTGACGATTGGGCTCAAGTCGGGCCGCAGGGCCACGATCTCACCGTTCTTGGGCTGGACCCGCCGCACGGTCTCGTCCAGCCAGCGGGCGATCTTGACGGTGTCCGCGGTGACCGCACGGGTGAGCGTGATGTTCGACCAGGTGATCCGGCCCGGCAACTGCCAGGAGAAGCCGTTGTTGCCGCCCTCGGCGTACTGGTGGATCTCGACCTCGGCACCCAGCCCCGAGCACGTCGTGAACTCGCCCAGGTCGTTGCCGCCGATCGTGAGCTTG
This sequence comes from Kitasatospora sp. NPDC091276, assembly GCF_040684355.1. Classification (NCBI taxonomy): domain Bacteria; kingdom Bacillati; phylum Actinomycetota; class Actinomycetes; order Kitasatosporales; family Streptomycetaceae; genus Kitasatospora; species Kitasatospora sp. NPDC091276. Next base: position 47,378 of record NZ_JBFBFU010000018.1, read on the forward strand.
AAGAACACGCTCGTCGCGAAGATGTTGTCGGTCATTCCTGCCTCCGTCGCCCTGCCCACCTGCCACCTGCCACCTGCCACTGCCCGTCTGCCCGCCGCGCCCCGAGCGCTCAGCGACGGCCGTCGTACGGCCGCCCGGCGCGCTCCCTCCCCCTGCGCAACTCCACGCGCAGCAGCCGTCCGACGGGCTCGATCAGGCGCCGGGCCAGTTCGTCGAGGTCGGCCCCCGACGGGGACCCGGTCGACGATCCGCCGCCCGGCTGCGGGGGCGGGGCCGCGGTCGGCGGCGGGGACGAGGCGGTCTGGACGGTCACCGGGGTGCGGGCCGGTACGGCGGTCAACGGCACCCCGGACAACCCCGCCTGCTCCGCCACCCGTTGCAGCACCCGGGCCGTCTCCGTCGAAGGCCGCGCCGGCCCGGACGGCCCTGACGACGGGCCCGCGCCGTCCCGGGACGGCGCGGTCCACGACCACGACCCGGTGCGCAGCGGCGACTCCCCGCCTGCCCCCGGTCCGCCGAAGCCGCCCCCCGCGACGCCCGGCGCCCCGGCGCCACCGCTCGGCAGCGGCGGCGTCGCGGACGCGGGCACGGCCGGGCCCGCGGGCCCGGCGACCGGCAGCCGCTGGACCATCGCCGGGGACGCCGGGGACGCCGGGGCTCTCGGCGGGGTGAGTCGTACCAACGGCACGCTGGGAACACGGCCGCCGGAGGAGGCAGCGGGCGCGGACGCAGGACGCCCCCCGCGACCGGCGGGGACGGTGGGGACGGCGGCAGGCGCCGACGCGTCGTCGGAGAACGCCGGTCGCACGGCCGCCTCGACCGGGCCGGGGGCGAGGGCAGGGCCAGCGGCAGCAGCGGCAACGGCAGGGCCCGCGACAACAGGGCCGGCGGACACCGAGCGCTGCACGCTCGCAGCGCGCCCGACACGAGAGGCGCCCACGGCCGCCGGGCCGGCATCGGCCACGACGACCGGGGGTGCTGGACGCTCCCCGTGCCGCACCCGACCGGCGGGAACCACGACAGGCACCGCAGCACCTCGCGGCTCCGCCGACCGGACACCCGGCTCGACGGGGCTCGGACCGCCGGAGACCGACCGCTGCACCGCCGGACCACGGCCGCCACGCTCCACAGCCGGCGGCGGCACGGGAGTCTCCCCTCGTCGCGCCCGCCCGGCCGGGGCGGTGTCGGGCGCTACGGGCTGCCCGTCCGACGCCTCCCGGCGAGGTCCCCCGGCCGTCGTCGAACGCTGCACACCGGCCCGCCCCGCAGGAGGACCGCCGTGCTCCGACCGGCGCGTATCCGCCTCCATCGGGCCGGTACCGGGGCCGACGGCCACCGGACCGGTGCCACCAGTCGCCGGACCCCGCACACCCGCACGCCCCGAGGGGGCCCCACCGCGCTCCGACGGTCGCGGCCCCCGCGCCGCCGAGCCCGCCGACGCCGACGAGCGCGCATCCGCCTTCACCGGGCCGGCGCCACCGGCCGCCGAACGCTGCACGCTCGGACGCCTCACGGCAGCAGAACGCCCTACCGCGCCCGAGCCGGCAGGGTCGGCGGAGCCGCCGGACGCCGGTTCCCGCGCACCCGCACGCGCCACCACGGCACCCCGCGCACCCCGCGCCGCCGGGCCGGTGCCTTCCGGGTCCGCCGGGGACGCCGGTGCCGCTGGGGACGCCGGGCGCGCAGCGTCGGGTCGGCTCGCCTGTGCCCGTCGGGGCAGGCGCAGGACGGCGGCGGCCCGGTGCCGCCAGCTCGCGGGTGCCACCGGTTCCGGGGCCTGCGGCACTTGGGTGCGCGCCGGCGGCTCCTGTGGCCAGGCGGCCCTGACGACGGGTGGGGCGGGCGCCGGCGCCGGCGCTCGGCCGGACACCGGTGCGGGCGCCGTCGCCGGTGCGGCGAGTGTGGACGCCATGCGGCGCTCGCCGAGCAGGCCCAGCGTGCGGTGGCCCGGCTCGGCCGGCGGACGTGCGGCGGTGCCGCCGATCGGCGAGCGGGCCACGACCAGCGGGCCGGGCTCGCCCGGCGAAGCGGTGGGCCGCACGTCCCGGGCGCCACCGGTACCCCCCGTACCACCGGTACCACCGCTGCGCCGGGCCCGGCGGCCCGCGTCCTGCGGTGCCGCCCCGGGGGGCGACTGCGGCCCGACGGCGGGGCCGGGCGCGGTGGAGCCGCCCTGCCCGCTCGTGCCAGCGCTTCGCGCGCCGGGCGCAGCCGCACGCTGGACTGCCGTGGCGCCCGGCTCGGCGGGGGCCGTGCCCGTGGCGCGAGGAGCGCCTTCCGGGCTCGGGGCCGCCGCGCTTCGGCCGGTCGGCTGCGGCGGTGCGGACGTGGCAGGGGTGTCGGAAGTCGCTGGAGTGTCGGGAGTCGCGGGGGCGCCGTGGCCCGGGGCCGTGGTCCGCCGGACGGGGCCGCGCCGGCCGTCGGCCGTACCGGCGGCCCGTGCTCCGGGTGCCGCGCCCGCCGTCGGCGGCAGCGCCGTCAGCGGCGCGCCCAGGCCGCCGTGCGTGCGGGCGTTGGACGATTCGGGGCGCGGCTGTTCGGTGCGCGGCTGTGTGGCGCGCTGCACGGCGGTCGGACCGCCGCCGGTCTGGACGGCGCGCTGCACAGGGGCGTCCCCGCGCCGTCCGGGCTCGGGACGGGCAGGGCGAGCCGAGCGGGCCGGGCTGCCCGGTGCCGGCGGTTCCGCACCGTCCGGCCTGCTCCCCGCCGGAGCGGCCGGCTGCGCGGGCGGGGAGACGATCGGCATCGGTCCGTGCCCGGCCTCGGGGCCTTGACCAGGGACGATGCCTGACGCGCCGTCGGCGTTGAGCCGTGGCGAGGCGCTGGCGGGCAGCGAGGTCAGCGGGGCACCGAGCACGGGCCGGCCCGGTGCGGCGCCTCCCCTCGCGCCGCCTCCCCTCGCGGCGCGCTGCACGGCGTTGCCGGTGCGCGGGGTCGGGGCATCGGTCGGCCGCACCGGAGCCGGTTCGGAGGTCTCGGACGGCCGCGCGGTGGCACCCGGCTCCACGACGGGCGGAGCGACGGCGGCGGAATGCTCCACCGTCGTCGCGCTCGCGGGCCGTTCCACCGGTGCCGCGCCCTCGGACCGCTCCACCGGCTTCACACCGTCGGGCCGCTCCACCGGCGCGACGGCAGCGGCACGCTCCACCGTCGTCGCGCTCGCGGCACGCTGCACCGGCCGGGGCGGGATCACGGCCACCGCGCGCGCCGGCAGCGACCGGGGGCGGGGTGCGGTGGTCAGCGGCTTCCCGACGCGACGCGACGGGACCGGCCTGGCAGTCCTGGCCTGCCCGGCAGACGGCACCTCGGACCCGTGAGCGGGCGCGGGGGCAGCGGGCGCGGAGGCAGCCTGCGCGTCGCCGCCCTCGGCAGCCACCGCCCGTACGGGCAGCCGTCGCACCACGGCGCCGGACCTCTGCACCTGCCGCACCTGACCGAGCCCGCCCGTCGCGCCCGGCCCGCGCCCCACCGAATCCGAAGCCGAAGCCGGTACCGGATCCGCAGCCTCCGACGGCGCCACCGCCGGTGCGGCGTACGGCAGCACGGGCCCGTCCGCCCCGGCGGAGACCGCCGGGCCGAGGGGCCGTGCCACCGCCCGCAGGATGCCCGCCGGGGCGGACGGCAGGGCCGCGTGCCCGAGTGCGCCGGTCAGCGAGGGGTTCTGCCAGGAGGCGAGCCGGGACCGGAACCGCAGGCCGTCGCTGACCCCGCCCGCCGCTCCCGCGAGGGTCGGGGTCAGAGGCGCGACCGCGCGCCAACCACCGTCCGGGGCGGGCGCGTCGGCCCGGGGCGCGGGAGCCGCGTCACCCGTGCCGCCGGCAGCACCCGAGGTGCCCGGGGCACCCGAAACGCCCGCCTCGCCCGGGCCGCCGGCCTTCCGGCGCCCGAGCCGGTCCCGAATCCCCATCCCGCGCTCACCCGCCTTCGTTGACGCGGGTGTTGATCCGCGCGATCTCCCGCACCCACGCGCGGCGTTCCTGGTGGGACAGGTCGAGGATGTCCTCCCGCTGCCAGTGGAAGTGGTAGGCGATGTACGCGACCTCCTCGTACAGCCGGGTGGTCGCGTACGTCACCATTCCCCCAGGCGCCCACCAGCGAGGTCGACTTCGAAGGAGCCGTCGCAGTGCGGGCAGGTCACCGCGGCGCGGGTGTGGCCCTCGCTGTTGATCCGCTGGTAGAAGTCCTGCAGGAACGCGACGTCGGTGGCGTACATCTGCTCGACGACGCCGGCGTGCACGTCGGTGACGGTGCCGAGCCGGGTGATCACGTGGCTGAGCAGCACCACGCTCAGGTACGCCGGGTTCTCCTTGACCCGCAGGTCGATCTGGGGCATGAGTTCGTCCCGCGCGGTGGCCAGGCGCATGGCGCCGTGCCGGTGCAGGACGCCCTCGTCGTCCAGGTACCCGCGCGGGAGCTCGAACTCGAACTCCGTGTGCAGTCCGTGCCCCTGCGAGCCCCGCCCCCGCTGCGGCGCGGCGGCCTGCGGGGCCGCGGCGGGAGCGGGGGCGGCTGCCGGAGCCTGCTCCAGGAGTTCGTCGAGGCTGATCCGTCGTCTCATTCGACGGTGATCTCCTCGAACACGATGGTCACCGTCTCGGTCGCGGCGCTGGACTCACCGGCGGTGAGGGTGGGGCCCTCCCACCGGCTGGCCCAGGCGTTCATCAGCTGGATCCGCCGGAGGGTGGCACCGGTGGTGTCCTTCACCTCGATGGTGAGGTTCTGCCGCGCGGTGTTGATCGCGCCGTTGTTGAGGGTCTCGTTGATCCACTTGGTGAACGCCCCGCTCTTGTCGAGCCCGCGGGTGATCGTCACCTCGCCCGGCAGCCGCGCGCCGGGCTGTTTGCGGACGATCAGCTTGCCCTGCTGGGTCACCTGCTTGTACTCGACGACGTCCTGGTCGACGGTCAGGTTGCTGATCTCCTTGACGGACTCGACGTTGTAGCCGCCGAGTTGGACGCCGAATATGTGTGTGGAGAGCGGATCGCCTTCAGCCATGACTTCCTGTCACCTTCCGGTCTGTGCTGGCCTGCTGGTCACTCGTTGACGAGGCTCGTGCTGTCGGAGAACTGGGACAGCCGGAACACCACGAACTCGGCGGGCTTCACCGGAGCGACCCCGATCTCGCACACCACCTGCCCGAGGTCGATGGACTCCTGCGGGTTGTTCTCACGGTCGCACTTGACGTAGAAGGCCTCTGCGGCGGTGGCGCCGAACAGCGCTCCGCGCCGCCACTCCTCGGTCAGGAACGCCGTGATGTTGCGGCGGATGCTGGACCACAGCCGGTCGTCGTTGGGCTCGAACACCACCCACTGGGTCCCCAGGAGGATGGACTCCTCCAGGTAGTTGAAGAGCCGCCGCACGTTGAGGTAGCGCCACGCCGGGTCCGAGGAGAGGGTCCGGGCGCCCCAGATCCGGATGCCGCGCCCGGGGAAGGCCCGCACGCAGTTGACGCCGATCGGGTTCAGCAGGTCCTGCTCGCCCTTGCTGAGGCGGATCTCCAGGTCCACCGCGCCGCGGATGACCTCGTTGGCCGGCGCCTTGTGCACGCCGCGCTCGGCGTCGCTGCGCGCCCACACCCCGGCGGCGTGCCCGCTCGGCGGGACCATGGTGTTGCGGCCGGTCGCCGGGTCGAACACCTTGATCCACGGGTAGTACAGGGCCGCGTAGCGGGAGTCGAAGCCCGCCTCGTTGTTGCGCCAGTTGCGCACCTGCTGGGCGCTCAGCCCGGGCGGGGCGTCCAGGACGGCGATCCGGTCGCCCATCTGCTCGCAGTGCGACATCACCGCGAGCTGGACGGTCCGCACGCCCTCGGCGTCGATGTCCCCGCGCTGGTAGGCGCTCATCAGGTCGGGCACCGCGACCATGGTGATCTCGTCGATCGCCTCCAGGCCGGAGAACCCGGTGCGGGCCGAGGCGTCGCCGACGTACTCGGCGGGGCTGATCCGGGTCGTGGCGGCGGGGGCGACCGGCCCGGGCGCGGGGGCTGCGGCGAGGGCGAGCGTCTGGCGCTCCGGACGGCTCGGCGCGGTGCCCGGCTGCTCGCTGACCGCGACGAGCTTGGACTCGCGCAGCTGGGTGACGACGTAGCCCTTGGTGTTCTTGCGGGTCGAGACGTCGTACGTCTCGGCGACCTCGGCGCCCTTGCGGACCACCAGCCGGAACCGGTCGTCGGGGACGTTGTCGCCCTCGACGTCGGCGATCTCGACGGTCAGGTCGGCGCCCCCAGCGGGCAGGGCCGTGAACAGGAAGCCGGCGTGGGCGGTGGGCGCGGGCGCCGATCGGGCGGCCGGCGGCCAGCCGCCGGCCGTCTCGCCGGCGGGCTCGCCGATCCGCACGACGTAGACGGCGCCGCCGCCGTTGGCGAAGAAGCCGTAGACGGCGTGGGGCAGGTAGGTGCCTTCGGAGAAGCCGCCGAACTGCTGGACGTACTGGTCCCAGTTGGTCACCAGGGTGGGCTCGTGGAAGGGGCCGGTCTGGGCGAAGCCGACGAGGGCGGCGACGGCCGTGCCGACACCCTCGATCGGCCGGGCACCGGACTGGACCTCCTCCACGTACACGCCCGGGGTGAGGTACGACGGCATGCTCGCTCCTTCGGGGTGGCCGATCATTCGCCACCGAGTCTGCTGCCGGGCCGCCACCCGCGACATGTCCGCAGGTCCCGGACCAGGGGCAGAGCCGCTGCCCCGGCGGGCACCCCGGCAGGGCCTCACCGGTCGTCAGCCGGTCGTCAGTCGGTCACCGGCCGACCGCGGCCGGTGGTCGCCCGGCCGCGCGCTCAGGCCCGCCCGGTGCCCCCGGAGGCACGCGACCACGGCCCGAACTCGCTCTCCAGGACGAGCCGGCCGAGCTTGCGGTACTCCCGCTCGACCGCGAACACCAGCTCCGCCATGCCCAGCGGGCGGCCCGTCTCGGCGGCCAGGTAGGCCGCGGTCACCGCGCAGGCCCGGATGGAGCCGCCGGCGAGTTCGAAGTGCCGTGCGCAGAACGCCAGGTCGAGGTCGTCGCCGCGGGGGATCAGCGGGCCCAGGCAGCGCTCCCACAGGGCGTGCCGCTGTTCCTCGTCCGGCACCGGGAACTCCGCGATGACGTCCAGCCGTCGGGTGAACGCCTCGTCGAGGTTGGCGCGCAGGTTGGTCGTCAGCACGGCGATCCCGTCGAAGGACTCCATCCGCTGCAACAGGTACGCCGACTCCACGTTGGCGTGGCGGTCGTGGGCGTCCTTGACCTGCGACCGCTTGCCGAAGATCGCGTCGGCCTCGTCGAACAGCAGGACGGCGTTCACGTGCGAGGCCTCGGTGAAGATCCGCTCCAGGTTCTTCTCCGTCTCGCCGATGTACTTGTCCACGACGGTGGACAGGTCCACGACGTACAGCTCCATGCCGAGTTCGGCGGCGACCACCTCGGCCGACATGGTCTTCCCGGTGCCGGACTCCCCCGCGAACAGCGCGATCACCCCGCGCCCACGCCCTCCGCCCGGCCGCATCCGCCACTGGCCGAGCACCTGGTCGCGGTGCCTGGCACGCAGCGCGAGCTCGTGCAGTTGGCGCGCGGTGGGCTCGGGCAGCACCAGGTCGTCCCACCCGACGGCGGGCTCGATCCGGCGGGCGAGGCGGGCGAGCCCCGCCCCGTTCTGCGCCCGTACGGCGGCCCGCAGGTCGTCGGCGGTCACCGGGCGGTGTTCGGCGGCGGCCGTCCTGGTCGCGACCCCGGCGGCCCTGGCCACCTGGTCCTCGTCCAGCTGGTACGGGGCGACGGCCTCGGCCAACTCGGGTCTCAGCACGCCCTCGTACGGCCCTTCCGCAGGGCCTTCCCCGGGTTCGCCCGAAGGCTCACCCGAAGGCTCATGCGAAGCGCCGCCCAGCGCGTGCGCCCAGCGTTCCGCGCGCTGCGCCGGGTCCAGCGGAGGGGCCACGAGCACCACCGGGCTCTCCTGCGCCCAGGTCGGATCCCACGGGCGCGACCCGTGCACGAGCAGCGGCACCTCGGCGAGTTCCGCGCACAGCTCGCGCAACAGCCCGGCCCGCTCGGGGCGTTCGGGTTCGAGCCGCTCCAGCGGGCCCAGTACCACACCGCTGCCGCTCAGCCGCGCCTCCCGGGCGAGCGCCCGGACCACGGCTTCCGGGGGGCGGGCGGCGAGCGCGGTGACGTCGACGACCAGGGCCCGGCGGCCGAGGCCCGCGAGGGCGTCGACCGCGAGCCGCCCGGCGTTGCCGCCCCGGTCCAGCAGGTGCACCAGTCCGCCGCCGTTGGCCACGGTGGCGCGCAGCCGGCGCGCGGCCTGCGGCGGGGTGCCGACGCCGGACCGGCCGACGCGGACCAGCCCGCGCAGCGCGCCGTCGGGTTCGTCCGAGCCGAGCAGATGGGCCGTCACCCGGTCGGGCAGGCGCAGGCCCCGGGAGAGCAGCGGGCGTTCCGGTTCGGTGATCTCCAGCAGGCCGCCGGCGACCAGCGGGGCCTGGGCGGAGAAGCGGAACCGGCCGGCGCCCGCCCCGGACAGCCCGCACAGTTCGAGCGCGAGCCCGATGGTCGGCCGGCGCAGGGTCAGGTCGTCGTTGAGGTACCCGTAGAGCCGTTCGAAGCGGGTGTCGAGGTCGGGGGCGAGTGTCACCAGCAGGAGTTCGAGGTCCAGCGGGAGCAGTCCGAAGCCGTCGACGATCCGTTCGGTCCTCGATCCGGGCGGTGGCGGCGGCGGTTCCCCGAGGTCGGCGCCGGCCCGGCCCGTCGCGGCGGGCGCCGCGAGGATCCGTTCCGCCGCCTCCGGGGTGAGGTACTGGCCCCGGTACGGGTCGTCCGGGTCCGGGTCGTCGGCCCTGCGCTCGCGGACGGCGGCCCGGATCCGCTGTTCGAGGCGGCTCAGCCGCTCCCACAGGTCGTCCAGGTCGGCGGCGGGCCCGCTGGTGGCCGCCGCTTCCAGGTCGAGGGTCATCGCGGCGCACCGCCGCGCCGTCTGCGGCCCGGCGGCAGCTGGCGTTCCCGGGGCGCGGCGAAGCCGTCCGCGCCGGGGTCCGTGCCGCCCTCGTAACGCAGCCGGCGGCCCGGGTCACCCGTGGCCTCCGGGGCGTCGGCGTCGCTCTCGTGGCTCTCGCCGCTCTTGTCGACGGCGCGCAGCACGAGCCCGTCGGTGACCGGGGGCCCCGCCTGGGCCCGCCGGCCGGACAGCGGGGCGAGCACCCTGAGGTCGATCGAGGGTTTCAGCTCGCCGCCGAGGGCCGACCACACGTCGGACACCGAGGGCATGCCCTCGCCGCGCCCGGCGGTCTCCAGCCCGATGGTGAGCCCGAGTTCGGCGAGCGTGCCGGTGAGCAGCCGGGCGGGCAGCGCGTCGGCGGCCGTCAGGCAGCGGAGCACCTCCGACAGCAGCCGGTGCTCGTCCTGGGCCCGGTTGGTCCACGCCGTCACCAGGTAGGCCAGTTCGAACCAGCGGGGCGCGCTGCGCCAGGCCACGACCACGCCGTCGGCGTCGTGCTGCTCGGCGGCGCCGGCCTGGCGGCGGGACACGTCCTCGCGGATGCCGTAGAGGAAGACGCTGACGGTGGGGGCGTTGCGCCGGGCGGCCCAGTCCCGGGTCGGCGATTCGAAGACCAGCTCGATCCCGCGTTCCTGGAGGCCGCTCTCGACGAGCAGGAGCCGCAGCGCCTCGTCGACTTCGTGGATCACCGCCGCTGCACCTCCCCCGGCGGGCCGACGCTGCCGGCCACCACGAGGAAGGGGGTGGTCACCGGGGAGAAGCCGGGGCCGCTCGCGGTGATGGTCCGGGGGCCGGTCTCGTCCTTGGCGAGGATGAGCAGCTGGCCCGCGAAGGTGCCGTCGGTCTTGGGGACGGTGGGCGCCGCGGCGGCGGTGATGCCGGGCGTCCAGGTGAGGGTCACCGGTGTGCCGGGCGGGAAGTCCACGCCGCGGACGGAGGTCACGAAGCCGGGCTTGCCGATCGGCGGCACCGCGACGATGCGGGGCTGGAGGATGCGCAGCGGGGTCCGCGCGACGTGGTCGCCCGGGTCGGCGTCCGTGCCGGTGGTGGTCAGGACGGAGGTGATGGTGGTGTCCAGGGTCGCCTCGGGGGCGAGCACCACCTGCACGACGGCGCTGCCGCCCGGGGGCAGGTCGGCCACGTCGCAGACGCCGCCGGTGCAGCCGGGTGGCATCGGCCCGGTGGGGACGCCGGCGGGCAGGCCGAGCGAGACGCGCAGTCCGGTGGCGAGGGCCTGGCCGTCGTTGCGCACGGTGTAGGTGACGGTGACCCGGCCGCCGACGTATCCGGGGTTCGGCTGGGCGCCGACCGTCACGGCCGGTCCGGCCTTCGGCGCGGGCGGCGCCGGCTGCGGTGCGGGGGCCGGGGCGGGCGGCGGTGGCGGGGCCGGGGGTGAGGAGACGGGCGGTGTCGGGGTCGGGGTCTGGGTCGGTGTCGGGGTCGGCGAGGCAGTCGGGGTCGGGGTCGGGGTCGGAGACGGGCTCGGGGACGGCGACGCGGCCTGGACGGGTACGACCGTCTGCGCGATGTTGTCCTCGGGCTTCGGGTCGACCACCGCCCCGGTCACCCACCAGCCGAACCGCTGGTCGCCGGCCACGGTCCCGACGACGGTGGCGGTCACCTGGACGACCGCGCCCGGTGCCAGGGTGCCGAGTTCGCACCGGAGGGCGTCGGCGGCGCAGGTTCCGGCCGTGGCCTTGAGCCCGGTGAGCCGGGCGCCCGTCGGCACCGACGCGGTGAACGCGGTGCCGGGTGAGGGCGCCGGGCCGTGGTTGGTGACGGTGATGGCCACGGTGGTGGAGCCCCCGATCTGCATCGGGATGGTGGCGGCCGGCGCGCTCAGCGACAGGTCGACGGACTGCTGGACGCTCGGTTCCTTCTGCCGCCCCGGCAGCCTGGAGTTGACGGAGGTGAGCCGGCCGGTCGCGAAGTCGTAGCTCTGCAGCGCCTCCGGCGAGTTCGCCGGCAGGGCCCGGCGGGAGGTCAGCACCAGCTGCCCGCCGTCCGCCGTCCAGGCGACGTCGCGGGGCTGGAACGGGCCGGTGGCGGAGGTGTCCGGCAGCGGGCGGCGGCAGGCGTTCCGGTCCTGGCTCAGTCCGGCGGGCAGGACCACCGTGCAGCCGTCGCCGGTGGCCGAGCTGACGAGGACTCCGTTCTGCTGGTTGAGCCCGCCGTCGCCGGTCTTGCGGTTGAAGGCGACGCGCCGGCCGTCGGGCGAGAACGCGGGGCTGTCGTCGATGACGTCGCAGGCGCCCGGGCAGGCCCTGCGGCTGAGGTCGGTCGGCCGGTCGAGGGCGTTGGCGGGCACGGTCCACACGTGCTTGTTGCCTCCGTTGCCGTTGACGACCTCGGTCCTGGTGTAGGCGATCAGCTTGCCGTCCGGGGACCACGAGGGCTGGGCCATGGACGCGGCCGGCTCGCCGTTGGTCGGTTCGACGGTGCCGACGATCGCGCCGGTCGACACGTCCGCGATCAGCACCCGCCCGGGGCCGGAGGCCGCCCCGACGCCGCCGGGCGAGGTCCTGGTGAAGGCCATCAGGCGGCCGTCGGGCGAGAGCTCCGGGTCGGTGTCCCAGTCCTTCGGTCCGCGCCCGGCGAGGTTCATCGGCTTCGGGTCGGAGCCGTCGGCGCCGGTCTGCCAGATCCGTTCGATCCGGCCGGCGGGCGAGTCCTCGAAGCGGGTCAGCACGATCCGCCGGCCGTCCGGCGTGTAGGTCTGCCGTTCGAACCACGGGTCGTAGCCGGGGCGGGGGTTGAACAGGGGATCGGCCGCGGGGTCGGTGTCGGTGTCGGCGGCCGGGTCCTCCCGGAGCACGCTGACGCCCAGGTCGCGCGGGTCCGCTCCGTCGGGGCGGATGTCCGACAGGTCGGCCACGTTGGGGGTGTCGGCGCTGTTGCGGTCCACGACGGGCCCGCCGCCCTTCTGGGGGCCGAGCCAGACGGGCGTGCGGACGGCGCGGTCCTCGCTCGCCACCAGTTCGGCCCCGCCACAGAAGCAGGTCAGGGCGCGGTACACGTTCTCGTACGGCGTCGGGTCGGCGTTCTGCCGGTTGGGGCTGAGGAAGAGCACGCCGCTGCCGTCGGGCAGCCAACCGGCGGACCTGGTCCGCCAGTCGCCGCCGACGCCGGGGAAGAACGCCCGGTCGTTGGTGCCCTCGGGCGAGATCACCCGCAGCTGCGGCCCGGTCTGGCCGGCCTGGTCCCAGGTGTAGACGATCTGGTCGCGCAGGTCGGGCGCGTCCACCGGGTTCCACGCCGGTTCGACGGCGTTGCCGGCGGTCACCGCGGTGATCCGCCGCGCCGCGCCGCCGGCCAGCGGCATGACGTAGACCTGGGTGTGCGCCGGGTCCACGTCGCAGGTGTACGCGACCCACTTGCCGTCGGGCGAGACCGTCGGGTGCGCCTCGGAGTCCGCGGTGTCGGTCAGCCTGCGCAGGCCGGTGCCGTCGGTGTTGACCACCCAGAGGTCCCGCTGGGTCTGCCCGTCGCGCCCGCCGGGCTCCACCGCGTCGAACACGACGGTCCTGCCGTCCGGGGCGAGCGTCGGCTCCGCGGTGTCCATGCCGGTGGTGAGCCTGCGCACCGCGCCCGACGCCTCGCGCAGGTAGACCTGGGGCAGCGGGCCGTCCCGCAGGCTGGTGAACACCAACTGGTCGCCGCGCGCGGAGGGTTCGGTGTCGAAGTGGACGGGGCCGGGCCCGAACAGCGACGCGCTCGACGTCGGCCCGGTCAGCCGCGCCAGGCTGCGGTGGCCGGTGCCGGCGTAGACGATCCGTCCGCTCTCCGCCGTGGCCCCGGCGGCCACCGGGGCGGCGCCTCGTCCGTCGCCGTCGGAGTTCGCGGTGCCCAGCGTCACCACGGCCACGGCCAGGGACAGCAACGTCGCGACGGCGGCTCGCGCCGAGCGCCGCAGGGGGCGGGGAGTGCCGGTGGCGCCGATCACGCTCAACCTCACAGACCGAGAAGGGTACGTCCGGCAGTCTCCCCGGCCCGGGCGCCGGGGCGACAGGCCCCGGGCACCCGAGCCGGGGGTAGCGACCGGTGCCCCTGAGGGCAATCCGGCGCCGACGCTCCGGCGGCGTCCTCAGATGAGGCCGTGGCGCATCGCGTACCCGACGGCGTGGGCGCGGTTGCGCAGTCCCAGCCGGGTGGTGATCTCGTGCAGCACGTTCTTGACCGTGCGTTCGGAGTACGAGGTCTCGGCCGCTATCTCACTGGTGTCGAGGCCGTCGGCGACCAGCCGGAGCATCTCCGCCTCGCGCGCGGTCAGGGTCGACAGGGTCAGCCCGCGCGGGTCGAGCATGGTGCGCTGGAGGCTGCCGACCCGGTCGAGCAGCTTGCCGAGGAGGTCCCCCGGCATGACGCCCTCGCCGTTGGCCAGGGCGGTGATGAGGTGGACGAGCCGGTCCTGGTCGGCGTCCGAACGGCGCAGCACGGCGCCGACGCCGCACTCGATGATGGTCTGCAGGCCGCCGGCCTCGAAGTGGCCCACGACCAGCCCGGTCCGGCTCTGCGTGTTGAGGCGGAGCCGGCGCAGCCGGTCGGTCACGGCGTCGTTCAGCCCGTCGACCACCATCAGGGAGACCTGTGCGCGCGCGACGTCGCCCTCGGCGAGCAGTTCCACCTCCGGCCGGTGCCTCAACTGCTGGACGACGCCCGTGTGCAGGATGATGTCCTCCGCGTACACCGCCACCTGGACCCGGCCCGGCTTCACGTTCACGCGCACCGTGGCGGGCTCGGCCGATCCACGCGGTCGGGCCTGCACGGACCTGGTCGCCCCGACGGCCTCATGGGTGGTGGTTTCGATCATCGTCATCCAACTGTTCCGTTCTGCTTCGTCTGCGTCACCGGACGCATGGTGAGGACGGCCGGGCGCCATGTCATGGAGCCGGCCGCGGGTGTTGCCGGGGGGACGGGGTGGGGAGCGTTGGCTGGGGGCGGGGCATCGGCCCCGGGCAGGGCCCGGTTGTTCCCGCGGGCAAGGGGTGTGCCCGCGGCTTGCCCGCGGGGCTCTCTCCTGGGGGTGTCCTCCGGTCCTACCGTCACGGCATGACCGCATCCGCCGAACTCGGCCTTCCCGCGCTGACGGTGTCGCCCGGAGACGTGGCCACGACGACCCTGACGGTACGCAACGACACCGATATCGTTGAGGCGTACTCGCTGGAGGTGGTCGGGGCCTGCGCTCCGTGGACGACGGTCGAGCCGGCCCGTCTCTCGCTCTTCCCGGGGACGTCCGAGACGGTGACGATACGGCTCGCCCCGGCCCGCTCGCACGAGGTGCGGGCGGGTGAGTTCCCGCTCGGCATCCGGGTGTTGCCCGCCGAGCGCCCCGAACTGGTGACCGTGCCGGAGACGACCGTCACCGTGACGCCGTTCCGGGAGCTGCGCGCCGCGCTCGCTCCCCGGCGCCGCCGGGGCTGGCTCCGCGCCCGCTACCGGACGTCGGTGCGCAACCTCGGGAACACCGCGGCCGTCGTGACGTTCGCCCCGGCGCAGCCCGGCGAGGAGCTGCGCTTCGGGTTCGCCCCGGAGCGGCTGCGACTCGCACCGGGCGAGTCCGCCGAGACCCGGCTGCGGGTGCGCGCGCGCAAGTTGATCTGGTTCGGCAAGCCGGCCACCTGGCCCTTCGAGGTCACCGTCGGCCAGGAGGGCGAGGCCGCCGCGTCGGACGGCCCGCAGCCGGCCGAGCGGCCGCACGTGCTGGAGGGCGAGTTCGTCCAGCACGCGCTGCTGCCCAAGTGGCTGCTCGCGCTCATCGCGGCGCTGCTCGCGCTGCTGCTGGCCTGGCTCACGCTGGTTCGGCCGGCGGTGCGCAGTTCCGCGAAGCAGGCCGCCGACAAGGCCGTCGAGCAGAAGGTCGCCTCGTTCACCCCGGCCCCCGTCCCGGCTCCGCCGGCCCCGGTCCCCGGGGCGACTCCGAGCGGTCAGGGGCAGCAGGGCGGCGCTGCGGGCGGCGGCTCCGGCGGTGGTTCGGGCGGCGGCTCCGGCCGCTCGGTCCCGGGGACGGAGCAGCAGTTCTCCACGACGGTCGACGTGACCACCAACACCGGCGGCTCCGCGGTGGGCGCCTATCGGGTGGACCACGGCAAGGTCTTCCGCATCACCGACATCGTCGCCGCCAACTTCCAGGGCGACCAGGGGCTGTTGACCATCAAGTTCGGCGAGCAGACGATCACGACCATCGCCTTGGAGACCTTCCGTAACCAGGACTATCACTGGGTGACTCCCATCGAGGTCCCCGAGGACCAGACGGTGACGGCGAGCGTTGTCTGCCAGCAGCCGGGTACGCCCGCCTCGGGGAAGCAGGCCACCCAGTGCCACGAACTGCTGAACGTCAGTGGGCAGTTGAGCGATATCAAGCGCTGAAACCGCACCCCTCCCTCACTTCTCGTTCACACCATGCACCTGTCAATGGAGTGCGACATTACTGGCCGGTTCAGTAGTCGTTTCTAACACCAACCCGGCCTTGATGGGACAGAGAGTGACGTGAGTGACACCCGCCCGGAAGCCCGGCGGACGCCATAGGGCCCGCCAGGACCGGGCATCCGCCCGAACGGGCAAGCGGAGCGGCCCGTTCGTACAGTGGATCCTGCCCTTTCACCCATGCCTGACACCTCGTCAACCGCCGTGCCCGGAAACAGGATCACCAACCGGTCGGTCGGTCAGAAACGGGCGAACAGCCCGTCCGGGTGCCGGTCGGCGGCCGTCGGCGACCGATTACCCTGGAGGCGGTCGGAGCAGCCGGACCGAGGAGAGACCCGTGCCGGAGCACAACCTGCCCACCCACCCGACCGTGCGCACCGCCGAGGGCCTGCTGCGCGGCCGCCTCCTCGGCCGGCACGCCGTCTTCCGGGGCGTCCCGTACGCCCGGCCCCCGGTGGGAGCGCTGCGCTTCGCCGCCCCCGCCCCGGCCGAACCCTGGGACGGCGTCCGCGAGGCGGCACGGTTCGGCCCGACCCCGCCGCAGTCCGGGCCGACGGCCGCGAGCCCGGCCGGGGACACCGACTGGCTGACGCTCAACGTCCACACCCCGGACCCGGGCGCGGCCGGACTGCCCGTCCTGGTCTGGATCCCCGGCGGCGGCTACGTCGCGGCGGCCTCGGACGACCCCATGTACGACGCCACGGCCCTGGCCGCCGCCGGACTCGTCGTGGTCAGCCTCAACTACCGGGTGGGCGTCGAGGGTTTCGGCCGGCTCGACGGTGCCCCGGCCAACCGCGGCCTGCTCGACCAGGCCGCCGCACTGCGGTGGGTCCGGCGCAACATCGCCGCGTTCGGCGGCGACCCCGACCAGGTCACCGTCGCCGGCCAGTCCGCCGGGGCCGGCTCGATCGCCGCACTGCTCACCATGAAGCCGGTGCGCGGCCTGTTCCGACGCGCCGTCACCCACTCGGTGCCGGGCAGCCACTGCACCCCCGCCCTGGCCGCCGACGTCACCGCCGCACTGGCCGGCCGGCTCGGCACCGCGCCCACCGCCGCCGCCCTGTCCGCGGTCGACCCCTGGCGCCTCGCCGGGGAGCTCACCGCCCTCAGCACCGACCTGCCCGGACACGGCGAGCGCTGGGGGGCCTTCGCCCGGTCCGGCCTCGCGGTCTGCCCGGTCGTCGACGGCGACGTCCTGCCCGAAGCACCCTGGCCCGCCCTGGCCGCCGGCCGGGCCGCCGGGATCGACCTGCTCGTCGGCCACACCCGCGACGAGTTCCGGCTGTTCACCGTCATGGCCGGGCTCCTCGGCACCTTCACCGAACAGGACGCCCGCACCGCGCTCGACCTCTTCGCCCCGCAGCCGCACGGCCCCGACGCCTACCGCGCCGCGTACCCGCGGGCCACCCCGGACGAACTGCTGGAGTCCGTCCGCTCCGACGCCCTGTTCCGAATGCCCTCGCTCCAGCTCGCCGAGGCCAACACCGCCGCCGGCGGCACCTCCTACCTGTTCGAACTGGCCCTGCCCGCGCTCGGCGGGGTCCTGGGCGCCTGCCACAGCCTCGACGTCCCCCTGGCCTTCGGAACGCTGGACAGCCCGATCGGGCGGCAACTCCTCGGCGACACCCCCTCGCCGGAGGCCGTCGCGGTCTCCCACGAGCTCCACCGGGCCTGGGTCTCCTTCGCCACCACCGGCGATCCCGGCTGGCCCGCCTTCCACCCCGACGAACAGCTCACCCGCGTCCTGGACGCCCGCCCCCGCACCGTCCGCTACCCCGAGCAGACCGCCCGCCGGATCTGGGCCGGACACCACCCCGCCGCCTTCGACCTGCGCTGACCGCCCGGGACACCGCCGCAGGGCGGGTCAGCCCTTGACCACGCCCAGCGGCACCAGGCGGGCGACCGGCCGGGCGAGCCCGGCGGCCTCGGTGGCGGCGACCACCGCGTCGACGTCCTTGTACGCCCGGGGAGTCTCCTCCGCCAGCGCCCGCCAGGACGCCGGCCGCACCGCGATGCCGCGCGCCTCCAGTTCGCCGCGCAGCTGTTCGCCGCGCACCGTCCGCAGCGCCTGGTGGCGGCTCCACACCCGCCCGGCCCCGTGGCAGGCGGAGCCGAAGGCCTCGTTGCCGGGCAGCCCGACCATGACGTACGAGGCGGTGCCCATCGTCCCTGGCACCAGCACCGGCTGTCCGGCCCGCAGGAGGTCCGCGGGCAGGCCGGGGTCGCCGGGCGGCAGCGCCCTGGTGGCGCCCTTGCGGTGGACGCACAGCCGTCGCGGCACGCCGTCCACGTCGTGGGTCTCCAGCTTGGCGAGGTTGTGCGACACGTCGTACACCAGTTCCAGGCCGACCCCGAGGGCGGTGGCGAAGGCGCGGCGGGCCGCCTCGGTGAGCAGCTGCCGGTTGGCCCGCCCGTAGTTGGCCGCGGCGACCATGGCACCCAGGTAGGCGCGGCCGCGCGGCGAGTCGACCGGGGTGCAGGCGAGCTGGCGGTCGGGGAGCTCGATCCGCCGGCGCTCCAGGTCGCGGTCCATGGCGTGGACGTGGTCGGTGCAGATCTGGTGGCCGAGGCCGCGCGAGCCGCAGTGGATCATGACGCACACCTGGCCCGGCCGCAGGCCGAACGCCGCCGCCGTCTCCGGGTCGTGCACCCGGTCGACGGCCTGGACCTCCAGGAAGTGGTTGGCCGAACCGAGGCTGCCGACCTGGTGCAGGCCTCGCTCGACGGCCCGGGTGCTGACCTCGCCCGGGGCCGCGCCGGCCAGGACGCCGCCGTCCTCGCAGCGCTCCAGGTCGCGCGGCACCCCGTGGCCGTGCTCGACGGCGTACCGGGCGCCGCCGAGCAGCAGGTCGTCCAGTTCCTCCGGTCCGGACAGCCGCCACAGGCCGCCCCGGCCGAGGCCGCGCGGGACGGTGCGGTCGAGCAGGTCCATCAGGCGGGTGACCCGCTCGGGGTCGAGTTCGTCGCGGCCGACGCCCGCGCCCAGCAGTCGGACCCCGCAGGAGATGTCGAAGCCGACCCCGCCGGGCGAGATCACCCCGCCCTGGTCGACGTCGGTCGCGGCCACCCCGCCGATCGGGAAGCCGTAGCCCCAGTGCACGTCGGGCATCGCGAAGGAGGCGCGGACGATGCCCGGCAGGGTCGCCACGTTGGCCACCTGCTCCAGCGCCTTGTCCCCGGCGGCCTGCGGCAGCAGCGCGCGGCTGGCGAAGACCACGCCCGGCACGCGCATCGGCGGGCGCGGTTCGATCCGCCAGCGGCAGCGGCCCGCCTCGACCAGTGCGATCTCCACTTCGCTCACCCCGTTCCGTGCCCGTTCCGCGTTCCGTGCCCGTCCCGCTCGGTGCCGCCCCCGGCCCGCTCAGACGTCCACCGTCACCCGGCAGGTCCAGCCGTCCGGGCCGGCGCGCAGGTCCAGGTCGTGCAGCGAGACCGCCTTCGGCACGGCCCCGACCAGGGCCGCGGTGGCGGCGTCCGCCATCCGGAAGCGGACCTCGACCGTCCGGGCGCCGTCCAGACCGCGGATCGGGCCGAGCGCCAGCCCGGCGGGGAGTTCGCCGTCGGCGTCCATCCGGTAGACGACCTCCTCCAGGACGCCCGCGAGCAGGTCCGCGTCGCTCGCCGCGAGGACGGTGCAGCCGCGCTCGCCGACGATCCGCGCGCCGGAGAGGTCCGCGAAGCCGCCCACGACGGCGTGCACCAGCTCGCCGATGCAGCCCTCGGCCGTCGGCGCCCAGGCCTCCACCCGCAGGTCCGCCGTGTGCGGCACGGTCCGGTGGCCGCTGCCGGCACGCCCCGCGGGTCCGCGACCGTCCACGAGCGACGCCTCCCGCCCCCGTTGACGTTCCCCCTCCAGCGTCGTCCCGTGGGGCACCCGGAGGCAACCGCGGAGGCTCCCGGGGCGGGTCGGACACGGCCTAGAAGGCTGATGAAGATCTTGAAAACGCGCCCGGCTTGCACCAGTTCGACCTGGTTGACATTTCCTGGCAAACCGGGGTGAATCGGGTGTCCGAAGCAAGATCTTCAGGAGACTTCTAGTCGCGGACCGAGGCGAGGTAGGCGGCGGTCAGGTCGGGGGTGGCCAGCCAGGCGGCGTGGTCGCTCGGCTCCGCGTAGGTGTTGGCGAGCCGGCGGGCGACCGCCTCGTGCTCGGCGGCGGCCGCGAACACACCCTGCACGTGGTCCGGCACGGTGAGCATCGCGGCGGTGAACTCGACCGCGTGCCGGGCGTGTTGACGCCAGAAGCGCTCTGCGGTGCGGCACATCCAGTCCGCGGTGTAGGGGGCCTCGCCGTGCTCGACGATCGCCCGCAGGTACGCCTGCGCCGCCCGCGCGGCGCTGTTGGCGCCCTGGCCGGCGATCGGGTCGTTCACCACCACCGCGTCGCCGAGGCCGAGCACGTGGACGGCGTCGACGCCGGTGCCCAGCTCCGCCACCGGCCGCCGCACCACCGGGGTGACGGCGCCTGACAGTCCGGCCCCGGCATCGGTCGGCTCGGCGTCCGCCCACAGCTCCGCCTCCCACGGCAGGTACTCGCGCAACAGGGCGCGGATCCGGACGAGTTGGGCGTCGGGCGCCGGGGCGTCGCGGAACGCGTCCAGCGGCCCGCCGGGCAGCGCCTCCCACAACAGGATCGCGCACGGGCCGGAGAGGGTCAGGGCCGGTTGCAGGTACAGCTCGCCCAGGCCGGGCAGCGCGTGCATCCGCGCCCGCGGCTCGGTGGCCGGATCCGGCGAGCCCACCCCGTGGACGTACAGGCAGGACAGCGCCCGCTGCGGCCGGTCGAACGGCGAGCGGGCGGCGTCGCGTTCGAAGACCCCGGCCAGTTCGCCGCGCCCGGCCGCGACCACCGTCAGCTCGTGCCGGCGGGCGAGCTCGCACAGGCCGTCCCGGTCCAGCGAGCGGTACTCGACCCGGCCGCCGCGCTCTTCCAGCAGTTCCAGCCAGCGCGCCAGTTTCAGCCGCTGGTCCACCGACTGGGCGGGCTCGTCGAGCGTCATGGTGAACTCCAGCGCCCGCACCCCGGGCGGCACGGCGAGCACCGACCGGACGGCGCGGACCGCCGGCGCCTCCCCCGCCCACAGGTCCAGCCCGGCCGCCGCCTCGGTCCGCAACGCCGGTCCGAACATCGCCTGGGTGGACAGCACCCGCCCGCCGCACACCTGCTCGGGGGTGCGCTCGGCGATCAGCGTCACCTGGTAGCCGGCCGCCACCAGCCCCAACGCGAGCTGCAGGCCGGCCTGGCCCGCTCCGACGACGGCGATCCGGCGCATGGCGGCCTCCAGGGTGGGTGGTCTCGGCTGACGGCGCCGCCGGCGGCCCGGCTGACGGCCCGTCACGCAGGCACAGTAGCCGAGCCGCCGGGGCGCGTCACCGGGGCCGGGCGGGCCCGGCCGCTCGGCCCGGGGCTCCACCAGCGCCGGCCACGCCCCGGCGCGGCCGGCTCAGCCGCGCAGGTGCGCGGTGAGCACCTCGACCACGGCCGCGGTCTGGTCCGCCACGTAGAAGTGCCCGCCGGGGAAGACCCGCAGGTCGAAACCGCCGGTGGTGTGCCGGTCCCACTGGGCGGCCTGGTCGACGGTGGCGTTCTGGTCGGTCTCCCCCACCAGCGCGGTGATCGGCTGCGGCACGGTCGCCTCCGGCGCGCAGCGGTACGTCTCGATGGCGGTGTAGTCGGCCCGCAGCGCCGGCAGGATCAGCTCGCGCAGCGCCGGGATGGTGAGGATCCGCTCGTCCGTCCCGCCGAGGCGCACGATCGTGTCGAGCAGCCCGTCGTCCGGCAGCCGGTAGACGGCGGTCTCCCGGGGCAGCGAGGGCGCGCGGCCCGCCGAGACGAACAGCCGCTCGGGCCCCGGGAGGCCGTCGCGGGCGAAGCAGCGGGCGGTCTCGAAGGCGACGGCCGCGCCCATGCTGTGCCCGAAGAAGGTCAGCGGCCGGTCCGTCCACTCGCGCAGCTCCCGGTAGAGCTGCTCGGCGAGCTCCAGCACCGAGTCGATCGCCGGTTCGGCGAAGCGGTTCTGACGGCCCGGGTACTGGACGGTGAGCACGTCGGCGTAGGGCGCGAGCGCGTTGGCGTACTCCATGTAGTAGCTGGCGGAGCCGCCCGCGTGGGGGAAGATCACGA
The DNA here is from genome assembly GCF_040684355.1 of Kitasatospora sp. NPDC091276. Lineage (NCBI taxonomy): Bacteria > Bacillati > Actinomycetota > Actinomycetes > Kitasatosporales > Streptomycetaceae > Kitasatospora > Kitasatospora sp. NPDC091276. The sequence continues at coordinate 68,893 of NZ_JBFBFU010000018.1, forward strand.
TCCGGGCGGGGGCGGAGTCGGACGGACTGAAGCGGCGGAACCACGGGTTGTCGACGGCGGCACTGCTGGACATGCGGATGCGGACCTCTCTCCGTGACGAACTCTGCTGACCCCAGTCTCGCAGGGCCCCACCCGACGCGGGCCCGAAACCCGGCGGTTCGACGATCTTGAGGCCCGACGGCGGTGACGGCGATCTGTCAGCGATCTGCCGGTCAGGCCTGTGATCGTGGGGCTGCCGGCGGGGCCGCGGTCTCGAATCGCGGGTGTCCCGGCGGCCCCGAATTCGCCAGGAGGTCATCAGCATGTCGTCCACAACCCGCAGCCGGCCGTGGGACGTTCACCGGCCGCCGGCCGCCGCCGGGAGGAGCGTCCTGGTCACCGGGGGCAACGCCGGTATCGGCTACTTCGTCGCCGAGCAGCTCGCCGGGGCCGGCGCCACGGTCGTGCTCGGCAGCCGGGACGCCGGTCGGGCCGGGGCCGCCATGGCGTCGATCCGCTCCCGCGTCCCCGGCGCCGTGGTGCGCCACCTCCCGCTGGACCTCGCCGACCTGCCCTCCCTGCGGGCCGCCGTGGACGGGCTCGCCCTCGACCGCCTCGACGCGGTCGTCCACAACGCCGGGGTCGCGCTGGACGATCCGCCGCGCCGGGAGACCGGCGCCGGGCACGAGCTGATGTTCGCGACCAACCACCTCGGGCACGTCGCGCTCACCCGCTGGCTGGCCCCCCTGCTCGCGGCCGCACCGGCGGGCCGCATCGTGACGGTCGGCAGCTTCGCGGCCCGCTCGGAGCGACTGGACCTCGACGACCTCCAGTCGGCCGCGGACTACCGGCCCAAACGCGCCTACGGCCGCTCGAAACTGGCGCAGATGACCTTCGGCCTCGAACTCGACCGACGCCTCCGCGCCGCCGGCAGCACCGTGCTCAGCCTGCTGGCGCACCCCGGCGGCGCACTCGACTCGCTCACCCCGCCCCGCCCGCCGGTCCACACCCGGACCGTCGGCGAAGGGCTGCGCGGCCTGCCGGCCGGGCTCCTGCTCCAGGGCAAGGACCACGGCGCGTGGCCGATCGTCCGGGCCGTCCTCGACCCGCAGGCGCAGGGCGGCCAGCTCTGGGGCCCCCGCGTCTTCGGCCTGCGCGGCGCCCCCCGCCTCGAACCCGCCCAGCCCCACCTGACCGACCGCGCCGTCGCCGGCCGCCTCTGGGACGCCACCTGCCGACTCGCCGCCGTGGACCCCCACCTCGGCCTCCTCTGACAGTGATGATGTGACTGGTGGTTCTGCTGATGAGTCTGACTCGCCCTCTGACTGACGTCTCGGACTGTCCTGTTTTGGATTTGTCGGCTCATCAGCGGGGTCACCACGCACGCGGCCGGACGGGCGCCTGTGACTTCATAGGAGCTTGGTCCAGAAGCCCCGTCACTGTCTTGTCCACCCGCCCGACCGGCGCGTGCCGCCCTCGGCTCGGACAAGCGGCAAGGACGGACATGACCAGCATGACGCACGACAGCCCGGAGATCACCGGCGGAGTCGACACCCACGGACTGACTCACCACGCGGCCGTGATCGATCCGCTCGGCCGGCACCTCGCCGACCAGGAATTCCCCGCCACCATCGTCGGCTACCGGGCCCTGTTGGACTGGATGCGCTCGCAGGGCACCCTGAAAGCAGTCGGGGTCGAAGGGACGGGCGCCTACGGCGCCGAGCTCGCCCGAGTGTTGACCGCAGCCGGGGTGACGGTCGTCGACGTCGACCGGCCGGACCGCAAGACCCGCCGGATGAAGGGCAAGTCCGACCCGATCGACGCCTACGCCGCCGCCACGGCGGTGGCCTCCGGGCGGGCCACCGGCATCCCCAAGAGCCGAGACGGCGTGGTCGAGGCCGTCCGGGTCCTGCGCGTTACGCGCCGCAGCGCGGTCAAGGCCCGCACCCAGGCGATGAACCAGATCCGCGGCCTGCTGGTGTCCGCTCCAGCGGTGCTGCGCGAGCAGCTGGCCGGCCTGGACCGCAGCGTCCTGATACGCACCCTTTCCCGCCTGCGTTGCGGCGGCGACCTGTCCACACCGCTGACGGCGACCAAGGCCGCGCTGCGGCGCCTGGCCCGCCGCCACCAGGCGCTGGACGACGAGATCGCCGAACTCGACGCCGAGATCGGCCCAATGCTCAAGCAGGCCGCCCCGGAACTCCTCGCGCTGTTCGGCGTCGGTCCCGAGACCGCCGGCCAGCTACTGGCCTCCGCCGGGGACAACCCCGAACGGATGCGTTCCGAGGCCGCCTTCGCCCACCTGGCCGGGGTCGCTCCGATCCCGGCTTCCTCCGGCCGCACCCACCGCCACCGACTCAACCGCGGCGGCGACCGGGCGGCGAACAACGCCCTGCACACCATCGTGCTGGTCCGCATGCGCTACGACGAGCGCACCCGCGCCTACGTCGAACGCCGCACAAAGGAAGGCCTGTCCAAGAAGGACATCATGCGCTGCCTCAAGCGCTTCGTCGCCCGCGAGATCTACCGCGCCCTGACCAGCACACCAACCCGACGAATCACCCAAACCGACCTCGCTCCTGCGGCTTGACATCCATAGGAGCATCCACCGCTCCGGCAAGCTGCCGCTCCGGCCTCATCCGTCGGGAGGTCAGTCCACCCAGGGATCCGGTTCGGTCACCCAGCCGGCGGCGAGGACCAGCCCGGTGACGCGATGGACCGCGAGGAAGCCGAAAGGCCGGGCGAAGCAGACCTCGACGTGCCGGATCCGGTACGGGGGCGGGGGCGGTGGCGGACAGCCTGCCGCTGCGGCCGAGATGGCGGTCACCGAGGCCGCCCGGAAGCCGCGCGGGCCGAAAGTCGCGGTGGCGGTCTGGGCGGCGCCCTGGACGAACAGCGGCTCGCCGTCCGAGAGCCCGGGCAGTCGGTGCTCGACCCGTGAGGAGGTGCTCGCCGACGCCAGGCCGAACAGTTCGGGGCGCGCCAGCAGGTCGTGCTCGGCCTTGACCGTGAACCGGGGGACGTACACACACAGTTCCGGCTGCGGCCGGCGGCTGCGTCGCCAGCCCAGGGTGAGTCCGGGCCCCGGAGATCCGGTGGGCAGGCGGTCCGCGGTGATCCGACGGTGCCGGTGGGACAGCGCCGCGATCCCGGCAGCCAGCACCCGGCCCGCCGGGGCGTCCGGCTCGCCGAGCAGCAACCGGACGTCGATGTCGCCGTGCCCGAGGACACGCAGCTCGGTGACCGGTCCGGTCGGCGTCTCCAGGACGGCGGCCCGGTCCAGCAGGGAGGTCCACCGCGACAGGTACGCGACCGGTCCACCCCACTCGTCCTCGAGTTCCGGGCCCGCTCCCTCCTCGAACGGCCGGATCCAGTCGGTCCGGACGGTGAGCGCGGCGGCCAGCACCAGGCGGGTGTCCGGGTCCAGGCTCACCGGCATCGCGTCGACCAGACCGTCCGTGCACCGCGCGGCCCAGGCGTCGAGCGCCCGCAGGTCCTCCGCCGTGTCCCCGCTCAGCCGCCCGTGGACGTCCGCCGGCAGTGCCGCCGACCACTCCGGCCGGAGCCGATCCGCCGACCAGAACCCGAGCGCCGCACCGACTCCCGGCAACCCCCGCAACAGGCCGAGGAGTTCACCCGCACACACGGCGGCGGCCTCGGCCCGCATCCCAAGGGCCTCCTCCAACTCCCCTCGGACGGCGGGGCTCCCCGCCGGAGCCAGCACCCCGAGCAGCGGCCATACCCCGGCCGGCATCAGCACCGTCCCGTGGGCCGCTCGCGCCTGCTCGACCCACCGCACACCCAGCCCGTTGACCGCCCGTACCGCCTCGGCCCGGCCCATCCGCCCCCCTCGATCGGCGTTTTGCGCGCCGAGCGTAAGGCCTGGGCGGGGCGGGGTGCGAGGGGATTTCACCGCTCCCGGCGCAGGGTCAGGCTCTCGTCGGGGGCGGGCTCGTGGACGCGGACGACGCGGGCGTCGGCGCCATGCCGCGCTCCTGCCGCCACCACGGCAGGAACGATGCCGGGGGCCTCACCGGGCCGGGCCGAAGTGGACGGCTGTGGCGCGGGAGCGGGAGGCGGTGTCGAGGAGCAGGACGGACGCCGCTTCCGGGGCCGGGGTCGGCGCGCCGGAGCGCGTGTGGCGGGTGAAGGCGGCGAGCAGTTGGTCCAGGCCCCGGCGGTGGCGGGCGAAGACCCGGGCGGAGGCGTGGCGGCCCCGGGCCCGCTGGCCGTCCAGCGCGGTGGCGGCGCCGACGTCGAGCAGCACCAGGTGCAGCTGCCGGCCCTGCCGGGCGGCCTCGCGGGCGAGCCAGCGGCGCATCCAGGCGCGGCTGCCGCAGTCGTGCACCAGCAGTGGCCCGCCGCGCCGCACGGAGGCGCGCAGCAGCCGGACGTGCTCCAGTCGGGCCCAGGGCCGGTAGACCGCGTACGGCAGGCGCGCGGGCATGACCGCCTCGCAGGCCTCGTGGACGGCGCGCGGGTCGACGGTCGGCACCGCCCCCGCCCCCGACCAGCGCCGCAGCAGCGTGCTCTTGCCCGCGCCCGGCAGGCCCGACACGACCACGACGGCATCGGGCGGGTAGCCCACGGTGAACGCCGCCCCCGCGACGCCTCGCAGGTCGAGGACGCCGTGCGGGCGCTCCTCGGCCCCCTGCCCGCCCGGCGCCTCGGCCGTGCCCGTGCTGGTGCCCACGTGTCCCCCGTCCCTGTCCGACGGGGAACCCTAACAACTCCCGGCCGCGGGTACGGCACTCCGGTCCGGTCACGGCAGGACGCCCCGGCAGCGGCCCCTGCACCCGGGATCCCCGGCACCACTCCACCACCGCGCCCGCCCTAAGCTGACGTCCCATCAGACAGGAGGCCGCAGCATGGCGGAGTCGGGGCCGACGTACACCGGGCTGGTGTTGGCGGGGCTGGAGCGGGATCCGGGGCGGGTGGCGATCCGCTGGGGGGAGGAGGCGCTGACCGCCCGGGAGTGCCTGGACGGGGTGTACCGGACGGCGCGGGCGCTGGCGGGTGCCGGGCTCGGGCGCGGGGACGGGGTGACGGTGCTGGCCGGGAACCGGCCGGAGGCGGTGCTGGTGCGGTTGGCCGCGAACCTGCTGGGGTGCCGGGTCGCGATGCCGCATCCGGACGGCCCGGTCGGGGAGTCGGTGGCGCTGGCCGGGTTCGCCGGGACGTCGGCGCTGGTCTTCGATCCGGCCCGCTGCCGGGCCGCCGCCGGGGGGATCGCGCGGTCGCTGCCCTCGGCGGGCCTGTTCGCGCTGGGGCCGTCGGCGCTCGGGGTGAACCTGTCGGCGTCGGCCGCGTCCTGCTCGCCGGAGCCGCTGGCCCCGCGGTTCCGCCCGCAGGACGTGATGGCGGTGCGGTTCACCGGCGGGACGACGGGCCGGCCGAAGGGTGTGCTGCGCCGGTTCGGCCGGCCGCCGCGACCGGCGCTCCTGTCCGGTTCTACGTTCCTGCTCTGTACGGAGCTGTGCCACGGCGGCGGTACGACGGCGGATCTGGCGCTGGCGGCGGGCGGCACGGTGGTGTTGCAGGAGGCCTTCGCCGCCGAGGCGGTGCTGGCGGCGATCGAGCGGTTCCGGGTCTCCCGGGTGTATCTGCCGCCGCACCTGCTCTACCGCGTGCTGGACCATCCGCTGCTGCGCGCGACCGACACCGGCAGCCTGCGCCGCGTCACGTACACCGGCTGTCCGCCGTCGCCGCGCCGGTTGGCGGAGGCGACGCGGCGGCTGGGCCGGGTGCTGCACCAGACGTACAGCCTGACGGAGTGCGGGCCGGTGACGAGGCTGGGCCCGGACGAGCACCTGGACCCGCGGCTGCTGGCGACGGCCGGGCGCCCGTTCCCGGACACCGAGGTGCGGATCGTGGACGAGGAGGGGACGGTGCTGCCGGCGGGCCGGACCGGGGAGATCTGCGTCCGCACCCCGACGGCGATGGTCGGCTACTGGCGCGACCCCGAGCTGACCGCCCGGGTGCTGCGGGACGGCTGGCTGCACACCGGCGATCTGGGCAGTCTGGACGCGGCCGGCTATCTGACGGTGGCCGGGCGCCGCCCGATGGCGATCGTGGACGGGCACAACGTCTTCCCCCGGGACGTCGAGGAGCCGCTGCGCGCGCACCCTGAGGTGCGGGAGGCGGTGATGTTCGCGACGGCCGGCCCGGACCGGCTGGAACGGGTGCACGCGGCCGTGGTCACCGGGCCGGGATCGCGGGCGACGGCGGAGGAACTGCGCCGCTGGGCTCGGGAGCGGGTCGGGCCGCGGTGCGCGCCGGACTCCGTCCTGGTGCTGCCGGGGATCCCGCTGACCGGGGCGGGGAAGCCGGACCTCGACGCGCTGCGGACGTTGGCCACGTCCTCGGAGGGACGGACCGTCACCCCTACAGGGGCGCGCGAGGGAGTGTGACGCGCCCTACTGATGCTTCGAGCGCCCGCGCGGGCGACCTCTCGCGCGGCGGACGACGGGAAGAACCGCCTGTGGACACTCGACCGTGCGGACCGAACTGCCGATACAACCCCGGCGGCGTTCCTCCGCACCGTCCCCAGGAGGCACTTCCTTGACCTGGCTACGCGTCCTGACCGCACTCGGAATCCTCGCCGTCGCGGCCAGTGCAGTGCTCGTCTTCGCCCTCTGCACCGCCACCGCCCGGGGCGAGCGCGCCGGTGAGGACGCACCCGACCTGCGCGCGGACGCCGAAGGCAGCGGGCTCTTCCAGCGGATGGGCGGCGACAGCTGACGGACCCGACGGCCGCCGCCCACCCGCTTCCTCGGTGCCCGCCGCCTCAGTGCCCGGCGATGTCGTCCGGACGGACCTCGATGTGGTCGGCCGCGAGGTCGACCGCCACCCGGTGCTCCATTCCGAGCGCCTCCAGGAACTTGACCGGCAGCTGCACCCGGCCGGTGCGGTCCAGCATCACGTACTCGCGCTCGTTGACCGACTCCTCGCCGTGCTCGTCCGTGACGGTGCGGCGCAGCACCTCGCTGCTGGTCCGGCCGTCCCGGATGGCGACCGTGCGGCGCACCTCGCCCGCGACCATCGGGTCGTGGGTGACGATGACGACGGTGGCGCCGAGTTCGCGGTTGACGGTGCGGAAGGACTCGAAGATCACCCCCGCGGTCTCGGAGTCCAGTTCGCCGGTGGGCTCGTCGGCGAGCAGCACCGGCGGGTTGTTGGCCATCGCCACCGCGATCGCGACCCGCTGCTGCTGGCCGCCGGAGAGCTCGTTGGGGCGGCGGTGGGCGAGGTCGCCGATCTCCAGCGCCTCCAGCAGCTCGGCCACCCGGTCGGCCTGCTGCTTGGCCCGCCCGGCCCCGGCCCGGCGCCCGCGCAGCTGCATCGGCAGGGCGATGTTCTCGGCGGCGGTGAGGAAGGGCAGCAGGTTGCGGGCGGTCTGCTGCCAGATGAAGCCGACCACCTCGCGCCGGTAGCGCAGCCGCTCCCGGGCGGACATCTCCAGCAGGTCGCAGCCGGCGACGGTGGCGCTTCCGGCGGTCGGCACGTCGAGCCCGGCCAGGATGGTCAGCAGGGTCGACTTGCCGCTGCCGGAGGCACCGACCAGGGCGACCAGGTCGCCCTGCTGGATGGTCAGCTCCAAGCCCTGCAACGCCTGGACCTCGACGCCCTCGGCGCTGAAGATCCGCACCAGCCGGTCGCAGACGATGGCCGCGCCCTCGCCGTACGCCTTGGGCGAGGCGGCGGCGAGGGCCCGCTGCCGGAGCTCCTGCAAGCTGGGGGCCTCGGCGACCGGCTGCTCCTGGGGAGTGCTCTTCACCGCTCGTCTCCTGTCTTGACTGTCCTAGAGGTCCTGGCGGTCCTGAAGGTCCTGACGGTCCTGAAAATCTCGACGACCTTGACGGTCCCCACGGTCCCGGCGGCCGGCGCCGGTGTCACGGCCCGTACCGCGCCTCCCGCCCTCACCGCTGGTCCCCCGCCCGCAGTTCGGTGGCGATCTGGCGCCGGCCGGAGACGGCCGCCTCCAGGACCACCCCGAGGCAGACCACCAGCGCCAGGCCCGCCGTGGGCAGCAGCACCGGCAGCAGGACGGGGGTCAGCACGTCGCCGACGTTGGCGCCGACCAGCGCCGACAGGTCGAAGGCCGACCCGAGCAGTCCGACCGCCGCCAGCGCGACCAGCCCGCCGCCGACGGCCGCCACCAGGGCCTGCGGCAGCGTCTCGGTGATGATCAGCGCCAGCCCCTGCCGGGGCCGCAGGCCCATGGTGCGCAGTCGGGCCAGCAGGGCCGTGCGCTCAGGGGCGGCCCGGACCAGTGTCAGCAGGACGGCCAGCAGGGCGAACCCGGCGCCGGCGGCACCCGAGTACCAGAACAGGCGTTCCGCGGAGCGCTGCAGCGGGTCGGCGGCGAGCGTGGCGGCCACCTCGTGGCTGCTGCGGACCGTGTACCCGGGGGGCAGCCCGTAGCTGCCCTTGCCGGCGGCCACGGCCTCGTCCCGGATCAGCTTGGCGAGGCCCGTGGCGGTGGTCAGGCCCCGGTCCAGGAGCAGGTTCCTGACCTGTCCGGCGTCGACGTTGCCGGCGGAGAGCCACTTGTTCGTCCGCTTGAGCTCCGGAAGGCGCTCGGAGGCGGGCCCGACAGGCACCACCATGAACGGCTTGCCGGGGTCCGGCAGGGCGGGGGTGCCGGTGACGATCCCGGCGACGGTGGTGCGCAGTTGGCCCCCGTTGGGCGTGCGCAGCCGGGGCGGGCCGCCGGCCAGTTGCTTGGACAGGCCGCTGCTGAACAGTGCCGGCACCGGGGTGTCCGGGCCGCCGGGGGTGCCGGCGAGCACCGCCGGGTCGAACTCGCCCACCCCGGAGGCCCGGGCGATCTCGGCGTAGGCCTTCGGCTCGGCCACCACGAGGATGGCCGAGGTGGAGTCGCCGTCGGCGCCGGTGAAGAAGGCCCCGGGCTCGACCCACACCCCGGTCGCGGCCCGTACGCCGGGCAGTTCGGCGGCGGCCGTGGTGAACGCCTCCGGCAGGGTCGCGTAGACCGGCAGGGTGACGGAGACGTCACCGCCGGTGGCGATCCGGCCGGCGCGCAGCCGGACGCTGTCCACGGTGTCGAGCACGGTGGCGCCGAAGCCGGTCGTGGTGACGGCGATCACCAGGGCGAGCAGCGGCAGCGCGGAGGGCCGGCGGCGGCCCGAGCTGTCGCGGGCGGCGCGGGCCAGGCCGAGGAAGCCGATCAGGCCGCGGCCGCGCCCGGCGAGGGCGGCCAGCCAGCCGACCACCAGCGGCTGGATCCGGGCCAGCAGCAGGCCGCCGGTGAGGGCGAGCATCAGCGGGGCGGTCACCAGCAGCGGGTCCAGGCCGTTGCCGGGGGCGACGCCGCGGCGGCGGACCTCGGCCACGGCCGCGGCGGTGACGGCCAGGACGGCGAGTTCGCCGACGAGTCGGCGCCAGCCGGCCACGGCCTTCGGCGGGGACAGCAGTACGGCGGCGCGCGCCGGGAAGGCCAGCACGGCGATCAGGGTGACCGCCAGGGCGGTGAGCAGGGCGTTGCCCCACCGGGGGGTGGGCAGCAGCACCAGGGCGAGGGCCGTTCCGAGCAGGGCGGAGGGCAGCACGGTCGCCGCGCCCTCGCCGAGCAGGCGCAGCAGGATGCCTCCGCGCGAGCCGCCTCGGGCCTGGAGCAGCCGGAGTTCGGCGGTGCGCCGGTCGGCGGTGAGGGCCGCCGCGAGGCACAGCACCACGACGGCCACCCCCGCCACTCCGGCCGGTCCGATCGCGGCCAGCGAGGCCGCGGCGTCGTAGCGGGCGGTGGCCCGGGTGAAGACGTCGGGCAGGAGCGAGGTGACGTGCAGGTCCGGGCGCTTGGTCACGTCGGCGAGGGTGGTGGCGCCGCGCCCGACCAGGTAGGAGCCGACGGTGGCGCGGGTCTCGGCCAGCTGGTCGGCGCGCAGGGCGCCGGAGTCGACGGGCAGCCGCCAGAAGTTCACGCCGCCGTTGCCCCAGAGGATCAGCTGGTGCAGGCCGCTGTCGCCGACGAAACCGGTGGTCGCCCAGTGGAGCTCCGTGCCCTGGCCCTCCAGGCAGGCGCGGGCGGGGCAGCCGATGTCGTCCCAGGTCGGGTCGGTGGGGTTGTTGACGCGGTAGAAGCCGACCACGGTGGACCGGGTCCGGCCGGTCAGGTCGCTGCCGTTGTCGACGACGTCACCGAGCTTGACGCCGATGGTCTCGGCGGCCTTCTGGCTGACGATCATCGGCAGAGGTGCGCCCTCCTCCGCGGAGCCCGGCCAGACGCCGTCGGTGAGGGTCACGAGCTCCTTGAGCCCGTGCAGGTACAGCAGGCCGAGCACCGGCGGATGGTCGGAGAGACGGGCGTAGCCCTCGTTGAACATCTTGCGCGGGGACTTGGCCCGGCTGCCGTAGAGCTGGCTGGTCCCGGTGAGCGGCAGGTTCCGGCCGATCTCCGCGGTCAGCTTCTGCTGCACGTCGTCGAGGGCGGAGGCCGGGTCGCTCAGGTTCGGCTCGGAGGTGGCTTGCAGGCTGGTCGCGTTGACGCCCTTCTGGTGCACGAAGTCCCGCAGGGCGCTGTCCGCGCCCCGGTCGACGACGCGGGGGAAGGCCGCCGCCATGAACACCGTGACGAAGGCGAGCGCCGCCATGAGCAGGGTGGCCAGCGGCGTCGCGCGCAGCCGGGTGCGGACCCAGGGCGCGGGGCCGTGGGCGGGCGCGGGCGAAGGGGTGGGCACGGTGGTGCCGGCCTTGGTGGTCACATCTCCTCCACGTGGCGCAGCCGGGCGGCCACGTCTCGACGGCGGCGTCCGATCAGGAAGGCCGACAACAGGGGAACGACGGCGATCGCGGCCGTGAGCAGTAGCGCCTGGCCGAGCGGCAGCTCGATCAGCGCCCCGGGCGTCGGGCGGCGGGCGGCCGGCGTCAGCACGACGAACGGCACGATCAGGTGGACGAGCAGCGTGCCGAGGGCCAGTCCGACGGCCCCGCCGAGGGCGACCAGGAGGGCCTGTTCGGCGGCCATGGTGCGGGTCACCTGCTTGCGGCGGGCGCCCAGCGCGAGCAGCAGGGCGGAGTCCCGGGAGCGTTCGCGGGCGGAGGCGGCCACGGCGGCGCCGAAGCCGATCGCGGCGAGCACCCCGGTGACGACCGCGATGACCATGAGCGCGCTCTGCGGAGCGGCGCCGACCGGGTCGCTGAGCAGGTCCTCGACGGCCTCCTCGTAGAGCTGGACGTCCTGGGCGCCGGGGGCGGCGCGCAGCGCGGCGGCGGCCTCGGCGGGGGTCCGGTCGCCGGGGCCGGTGGCGGGCAGCCACCACTCGGCGCGGTTGGGCAGTTCGCCGCCCTGTGCGGCCAGCAGCCGGGCCGTGGTGGAGAGGTCGACCATGAGCGCGTTGGGGCCGGCCGCCGGCAGGGCGTCGACCACGGCGGTGATCTTGACCGGCAGGACGATCCCGGAGAACGGCACCTGGATGGTGTCGCCGACGGAGCCGCCGACGACCTTCAGGTAGTCGCGGGTGACGATGCCGGACACGGTGGCCGGCACGCTCGTCCCGGTCGGCTGGAGGACGGCGCGGGCCATGTCCCCGAGGCCGTTGGCGAAGCGGTAGCGGATGGTGAACAAGCGGTCGGCGCCGGTCGGTTCGGATCCGAGGACGGCGGCCGGCCCGGGCACCACGTCGCCGATGGCCCGGACGGGGGGCGCCGTCGCCGTCCAGCCGAAGCCGGCCGGCACCTGGACGGCGGTCGCGGGGCCGTCGGCGCTGTCGGAGACGGACAGCCGGTGGACGGTCAGCTCCCCGTTGGACCGGTCGCCGAAGGCGACGATCACGCCGACCACGGTCAACGGCGAGGCGGCCGAGCCGAGCGGGGCGTCGACCAGCGTGGTCAGCGAGGCCGAGACCTTGGCGTCGCCGGTCAGCGGGAGCGTGCCCAGCGAGACCTTGTGGATCATGCCGAAGCGGTCGCGCAGCAGCAACCTGGCCTCCGGGTGAAGCGACGGACCAGTCCTGCCGCCGGGCGTCCCGGCCTGCTGCTCCGGCTGCTGGACGGTGACCTCCGCGTCGATCCGCAGCGGGTGGCCGGGCAGTTCCAGGCCGGCCGGCCCGGTGGGGGCGGGCTGGGCGAGCGACCCGAACAGGTCCTCGCGGGTGCGCCCGCCGAGCAGGTCGGAGCGGACCGGGACGCGCTCGGCGAAGGCGGCGGCGTCCACGGCGAGCAGTTGCCCCTTGCCGTTGGGCAGGGACTGCTCCTCGCGCACCAACGGGACCAGCCGGTCGCCGCCGGGCAGCGCGCCGTAGCGGCCGCCCTGGCCCATCAGGGCGTTGTGCGAGGCGGAGATCCGCAGGCCGCCGAGCGTGTTGAAGGCGGCCTGGTCGCGCTGGGAGGCGGTCCAGGTGGCGTGCTGGCCGATCGCCAGCACGCCGGTGGCCACGGCCATCACCAGCAGCAGCACGGGGCCGGTGGCACGGGCGGGCCGACGGGCCAGCTGCCAGCCGACCAGGGCCGGGCCGAGGCCACGGCCGCGCGCGGCCACCCGGGCACCGAGCCTGGCGGCGAGCGGCAGCAGGCGCAGCACCACCAGGGTGCCGGCGCAGAGCGCCAGGGTCGGGGTGGCGACCAGCAGCAGGTCCACGCCGAGCCGGCCGGAGGAGTCGGTGGACAGTCCGCCGCCGTACTGGCTGAGCTGCTGGTAGGCGAGCACGGCCAGGGCGAGGACGGCGAGGTCGCCGCCGTTGCGCGCGATGCCGGAGACCAGGGCCTGGCGGCGGCCGGAGCGGCTGCGCAGAGCGGCTCCGGCGCCGCGCAGGAGGCTGGGCAGGCTGGCCAGCAGGACGCAGGCGAAGGCGCAGAGCACGGCGATCGGCCAGAGCGACCAGCTGATGCCGGTGTCCAGGGGCACCTGGTGGTCGCTCCCGAAGCCGGCCAGGGCGCGGACCAGGAACGGAGTCAGCAGGGGGGCCAGCAGCGCGGCGGGCAGGGCGAGCAGCAGCGACTCCGTCGCGGTGAAGGCGCCGAGCCGGGCGCCGGAGGCGCCGCGGGCGGCGAGCAGCTCGTTCTCGGCCGTCTGCCGGGTCGCGATCAGGTTGACGACCAGCAGCAGCGCCGCGACGGCGAGCACGGCCAGCTGGAGGGCGCCGATCAGCAGGGTGGTCCGGGCGACCATCATGCTGGAGGACAACTCGCGCAGGATGTCGGGCAGTTCGGTCCGCGAGCTGATGCTGGCGCGGGTCTGCAGGTCGTCGGCGAGGCCCTGGGCGCGGTCGCCCATGGCCTCCGCCGCGGAGCGACCGATGCCCGCGAAGTCGGCGTCGAGCAGCCAGCTGCGGCTGCTCTGCACCAACCCGCCGGTGGTGAAGGCGCTCTGGTCGACCAGCATCGGGCCGTAGGTGGTGAAGCCGCTGACCTCGACCTCGTGGCCGCCGACCGGGTCGATGCGCCAGTACGCGTCGGTCGGGTCGACGGCCCGGTAGACGCCGGTGACGCGGACGGTCAGCGACTTGCCGCCGAGGCGGTCCGCCACCTGAACATCGGCGGGCAGGGCCTGGTCGGTGAGGCCGAGCCGCGCCAGCATGGTCTGCGGGACGGCGACCTGCGGGGCGGTGGCCTGGACCGGGCCGGAGGCCGCGGCGGGCCACGCACCGGCGAGCAGGCGGGTCCGGTCGCGGTCGAGGTCGGCGAGGACCGTCAGGTCGGGCTGGGTCCCGGTTCCGGGGACCGCGGACCCGGGGGCGCCGCTGGTGCTGGTGGCGCCGTTGGTACCGGTGGCGCCAGTAGTGCCGGCACCGTCCGGCAGGCCGTAGGAGCGGCTGCGCAGCAGGCTGTCGGTGCGCACGGGCAGGTCCCCGAAGAGCCTGCCGCGGTAGACGGCGAGCTCCGCCTCGTCCTTCGCACGCTGGTCGAGCCCGTGTTCGGCGGTCACCACGACCGTGGTCCGAGCATGTCCTGGCCCCTGGAGCGCCTGCCGCAGACCGGCCTCGCCGACACTGCGGTTGAACGCCACCAGCGCGGTCAGCACGGCCGTGGTGATCAGTACAGCGAGCAGCACGGCGGCAGCCAGCGGCAGTCGCCCGCGCAGTCGGCGCACGACGAAGCCGAGCATCAAGTTCCTCCCCGGTCTTTACGTCCCCAGGCCGCGTCCCAGCCCCGTTCATCGATCCGATTCGGTCACAACTCGGCCACGAATGGACACACTTAGGGCACATCAACGCAATGATCACCGGCATTTGATCACCGGATAGCGGACGACTCTGTCAGATTCGATCCAGGAACGGAAGGGACTTGCGCTAACAAGTAAGTAATGAGCAAATTCCTTGCATTGGCAGCACCCGCACTTCGGGCGCCCGCCAGAATGCCATGAACATTTCATAACTCAGGCTCCACAGCACGCCTTTGGGAACGCCGACCCGCACCCCGGAAATCGCCGCCCGAAACCGTGAACCCGTGGCGCCGCCCGTCCGTAGACACTGGGTAGACACACACAGGGGGAAGCCTCAATGACGCAGCCTCAGGCCACCGCCACCACCAACGCCCCGATGGTGGCCGTGACCGACCTCCGGCGCAGCTTCGGCACCGGCGAGCGGACCGTGCACGCGCTGCGCGGCGTCTCCTTCACCGTCGGCCGCGGCGAACTCGCCGCGCTCAAGGGCCGGTCCGGCTCCGGCAAGACCACCCTGCTCAACCTGGTCGGCGGCCTGGACGCCCCGACCGCCGGCAGCATCGCCCTGGACGGCACCGACCTCGCCGAACTGGACGAGGACGGCCGGCTCGCCCTGCGGCGGGAGCGGATCGGCTTCGTCTTCCAGTCCTTCGGGCTGATCCCGATGCTCACCGCCGCCGAGAACGTCGGCGTGCCGATGCGGCTGCGCAAGGTCTCGGCCGCCGAACGCGAGGAGCGCGCGCACACCCTGCTGGCCCTCGTCGGCCTCGCCGACCAGGCCAACCAGCGGCCCGGCGAGCTCTCCGGCGGCCAGCAGCAGCGCGTCGCCATCGCCCGCGCGCTGGCCAACGAGCCCGGCCTGATCATCGCCGACGAGCCGACCGGCCAGCTGGACTCGGAGACCGGCCGCTCGATCATGCAGCTGCTGCGCGCCGTCGTCCGCAGCGAGGGCGTCACCGTGGTGGTCGCCACCCACGACCCGACGCTGATGGAACTCGCCGACCGGGTGATCGAGCTGCGTGACGGGCGGATCGTCGAGGAGGCGGCGAAGCCGGCCGCGTAGGGGTGGCCCGGGGTGCGCCGGCCCGTCCGGCCTGTCCACTCGGGCGGTCCTGTCCACTCGGGCGGTCCTGTCCGAACAGGCGGGCCGGCGCACCCCGGCGGCGCGACCGATGGAACCGGACGCGCTCCGCGAGCCCGTTCAGAGTGCCTTGAGCACCGCCTCGCAGGCTCGGCACCGCCGGGTGCGCTGGGACGGCGGGTACCACGGCTCGCCGGGCCCGGCCGGGCGGTAGGGCTCCCGTTCGAGGTCCGCCGTGTCGAGGCCGCAGAAGGTCGCCGGCCCCGGATCCTCCGGCACGTCCGGATCCGGCGGCGCCGCGTGCACCCAGCGAATCCGCGCGCCCACGTCGACCTCGCCCGCGTCCAGCACCTCGGTGGACGGCTCCAGCTCGACCAGCACGACCACTCCGCTCATACCTCGACCCTGCGCCCCTACGGCGGCTCGCGCATCCGGTGGCGGGCCCCTCCCGGTCAGGCCCCGGGGAGGGTGATCGACTGAGCGTGGTGGAACACCTCCGCGCCGTCCCAGTACGCCTTGGTGCGCTGCAGCCGCGGGTAGTTCCCCTTGTAGTAGAGCCGCTGGTAGGCCGGGTCCGGCTGGTCGGCCGTGCCCAGGTCGACGTCCGGGTAGTTGACGTAGGCGCCGTCCGTCGCGGTGTCGATCTCCGGGACACCGCCGGTCTCCCGGTAGACGTCCCGGTAGAGCCCGCCGAGGTACGCCAGGTGGTCGGCGTCCTGGGCCTCGTCGGTCCAGTACGTCTGGTACTGGAGCTTCATGATCGAGTCGCGCTGGGGGACGGCGGTCTCCTCGGGCCCGCGGGCGTTGATCCGGCAGCCGTAGGAGTCGATCTGCACCAGCGTCTTCGTGAGGTCCACGCCCTCGACGTCCCGCACCAGCCAGTCCCAGAAGGTGGCGATCTGGGCCCGGCTGAACGGCTCGCGGTGGTAGGCCGACTTGTACTTGCCGCGCTGGTTGTCGCCCGACGGGTTGAGCGTCATGGTGGCCTGGAACCAGGGCAGTTGGCGACGCTTCTCCGGGTAGGGCAGGAACAGCCCGCCGGCGCTGTGGGTCTGGACCACCGACCGCGTCGCCATCCCGCGCTCGACGGCCGCCAGGAACGCGTCGAGCGGCCCCGGGTCGTCACCGTCCCACTGGCTCACCAGGACGACGTTCCCGTTGGAGCGGTGGGTGAGCTTGAGGATCGCGAACAGGCCCTGGTAGGTCGGCTCCCGCGGGCCGCTGTGCTCGGCCATGAAGGCGCCGAAGTTACGCACCAGGGTCTCGAAGTCGCCGGGCCGCTCCACCAGTTCGCCCCAGGGCCAGGCGACGCTGCTGAGCCAGACCCGGGGCGGCGGCTTCGGCACGCCGACCGCGAAGTGGTAGCGCAGCACCACCCCGAAGTTCCCGCCGCCGCCCCCGGTGTGGGCCCAGAAGAGGTCCGCCTCCGGGGAGCCCTCGCCGTCGTCGCGGTGCGCCCTGGTCACCACGGCGGTGCCGCCCCGCACGGTGACCACGTCGACCTGGACCAGGTGGTCCACGGTGAGCCCGTGCCGCCGCGAGAGCAGGCCGAACCCGCCGCCGCAGATGTGCCCGCCCGCGCCGACCGAGTAGCAGGACCCGGCCGGCAGCGTCACCGCGTACGCGCGGAAGAGCGTGGTGTAGACGTCCCAGTTGGTGGCCCCGCCCTCCACGCAGTACGTCGGACGGCCGAACTTGTCCGTGGCGGCGGCGACACCCCGCATCATGCCGAGGTCGAGGATGACGCCCCCGTCGTTGTCGACGAAGCCCTCGTAGCAGTGCCCGCCGCCGCGGACGGTCGGCCGCATCCCGTGGTCCAGCGCCCGGTTCAACTCGCCCACGGCGTCGGCCTCGTCGGCCACCAGGCGGATGTGGGCGGGGCTGCTGCGCCAGCGCTGGTTGAAGCCCTGGCCGAGCGTCCGGTAGCGGGGATCGCCCGGCCGGACCGACCGCCCCTCCGGCGGCTCCCGGCGCGCCCCGGCCGCGGCCGCCGTGCCCGTCGAGCCGCCGGACACCCCGGCCGCCGCCGCACCGGCGGTGCCCAGGAATCCCCGTCGGGAGAATGCGCCCTCCATGGCCCGACCTCACTTTCTCGGCGATGAGAGAAGCTGGCGGCGGCACGCTAACACAGGTATTCGAGGGTGGGAATCCTTTAACGAACTAGTGTGACAGTACGTCATTTTGGACGAATCAGCGCAGGTCCCAGGCCGCTGCGGGCCCGGCGGCCGATTGAACTATCAGTGTCAGTGGTATCGGCTACGGTCCCCGACATCCGAGAAGAATCCGAGAAGAACTCGTTTCCGAGGAGGGCCGGATGGCGATCCACCGCCGCGTTCACGCCGCATTTCCGGTTCGCGCCGTCATCCGCGTTCGCACGGCCGTCCGCGTTCACGCCGCCCTCCGGGGGCTCGGCCGGAAAACGCGGATGTGGTGGCCGGCGCCGCCGACCACCACATCCGTTCACACGTACCTCAGGCCTCCGGGGGCCGCGCGGCCAGTCCTGCCGGGCGGGCCTTGCGGGCCGCGCGGGCCGGCACCGGCCGACCGCTCGGCCCCGTCAGGCCGCTCAGCCCCGTCAGGCCGCCGGGAAGATCGCCGCGTCCGGCTTCAGCAGTTGGCCGGGCTTCGGCGCGGTGCCGTCGACCAGGTAGCGGGTGACCAGCGCGTTCAGCGCCTGGCTGCGGCCGACGGCGCAGTGCTCGATCGAGTCCACGCTGACCAGCACGGCGTTGCCCAGCTGCTGCTGCATCCGCTGGGCGAACTTGTACTGGGTGGCCGGGTCGTAGAGGTTGCCGATCACCATGACGGTGTTCGAGGTCTTCTTGTTCCACGGGCCGCTGAAGCGCTCGGCGTCCCGGGCCGGGGCCGGCCAGCTCGCGCAGGCGGGCGCGTCGAAGGCCTGGTAGCGGCCGAAGGTCGGCGACTCCTTCTCCCAGGCCTTGGCGACGTTCGGGAAGACCCGGTCGTTCGACGGGTACGGCTTGTCCTGGCAGTTGACGCCCATGTAGGAGTCGTCGGCGGTGTACTCGGAGTCGGCCGGGGCCTCGCGCAGCGCCCGCGGGGCGTTCACCGCGAGGATGTTGGCGTCGTCGTCCGAGACGGTCGCCTTCGGCGCCATCAGCGTGTTCGCGGCCGGCTTCTGGACGAGCTGGTACGTCGCCTGCAGCGACTTGGCCAGCGGCGCCAGCTTGGCCTGCGAGTACAGCGCGCTGGCCACCTCGCTGGTGAAGGTGCTCAGCGTCACCTGGGAGCCGTTCGGCAGGGTGACCGGGCTGGTCCGCAGGTGGTCGCGGAGCTGGTCGAACTTGGCCCGGGTGTCGCCCTCGCCGAAGGCGCAGCGCGGGGCGCCGGCGGCCTGGCAGCGCTTCAGGAACTCGTCCAGGGCCAGCTCGAAGCCGCCCGCCCGCTGACGGTCGTACTCCAGGCCGTCGTGCAGGCGCAGGTTCGGGTCGACGTTGCCGTCGACGATGATCGTGCGCACCTTGTTCGGGTACATCCCGGCGTAGGTCGCGCCGATCAGGGTGCCGTAGGAGAACCCGGCGAAGTTGAGCTGGGAGTCGCCGACGGCGCGGCGCATCCGGTCGAGGTCGCGGACCACGTTGATGGTCGACATGTGCTCGATCAGCGGGCCGGCGTTCTTGCTGCACGCGTCGGTGTAGTCCTGGTCCGCGTCCAGCGTCTCGTTGATCTCGGCCTTGGTGACCGGCACCCCGACCATGCGGCCGTTGACCGCGTCGGCGTCCTCCTGGGTCTTGAAGCACTTGAGCGGGTTGCTCCGGGCCACGCCACGGGGGTCGAAACCGACCAGGTCGAAGCGCGACTGCACCTCGGTACCGAACCGGGTGGTGGTCGCCCACAGGTAGCCGCTACCACCCGGGCCGCCCGGGTTGAGGAACAGCGAGCCGATCCGCTTGGACGGGTCGCTCGCCCGCCGGCGCATCATGGCGATGCCGATCTTCTCACCCGACGGGTTGTCATAGTCCAGCGGCACCGGGTACACGGCACAGTCGTAGATACCTGGGTCCGGCTTGCTCGGGTCGGGGTTACACGGGGTCCAGTTGACAGCGGCGACCTTCGCCTCGGCCGCCGCACCCGGCGCCAGGTCTATCGGCGCTGCCGATGCCGCGACAGCACTACCGGTGACGAGGGCGAGGGCGCAGGTGACCGCTCCGGCCAGCGTGGATATACGGGACAAGGAACCTCCTCAGTACTGAAAGGGCGGCCCCAGCCTGTCAGTCTGAGATCTCCATGTGAAGACCTGGAAGCAGCGTAAATGTTTCGATGCCGTCCACTTTGCGACCGGATTATTCTGTGAATGAACCAACTTGACGGTTGATTGACCTGATCGCTCGTCACCATCGAGCCCCCACCCCGGCCACCGCCGCATCCGGGCCGCCGGAGCGCCGCCCTACGGCATTTCGTGCGGCGAGGCCGCCACACCCCGCCGGGGGTTCCGTTTCAAACTGCCGCCAAGCGACGGGAGTTCGAAGAAACGCCCTACCGTCCGGCCGCCCCGCGCAGCGCAGTCGCCACCAGCCCCTGGACCTCGTCCACGCGGACTTCCCCGCCGCCCACCAGCCGGTCGAAGACCAGTCCGTCGACGCAGGCCAGCAGGGTGGCGGTCCGCCCGTCGGGGTCGGGCACACCCTGGTCGGCCAGGAAGGTGCGGACGGCGGCGCGCGCCGCGCCGCGTAGGGCGTGTCCCGCCGTTCCCGCCGGGCGCGCGACGCCGGGAACGACGAGACTCGCCCTGGGCGCACCGCCCGGCCACCCTCGGCCCCGGAGGGGACGGCGTCACCGCGGCCCGCACCGTCCGGGAACCGGTCGGTGCGGGCCATCGACTTGACCGGGAAACTGATGAGGCGCCATATTACTTTCATGACGCAACGCCCCGACGCCGGCAGCGGCGCCCCCACTCTCGACCAGGCGCGCCGCCAGATCGCCCGCTACGGCCTCACGGCCGACCCGCAGGCGATCCTGGTCGCGGCCCGGCTGATGGCGGCGGGCGCCCGGATCGGCCAGGCCGGGGAGGTGCACTTCGCCCGGTTCGGGCTCTCCACCGGCCGCTACCGACTGCTGGCCGACCTGGAGGACCACGGCGGCGAGAAGTCGCCCTCCCAGCTCGCGGCCGGCCTCGGCGTCTCGCGGGCGACCGTGACCGGCCTGGTGGACGGCCTGGAGCGGGAGGGCCTGGTGGTCCGCCGCCCGTCCGCCGAGGACGGCCGCGCCAACGTGGTGGTCCTCACCGCACGCGGCGCGCAGCGGCTGCGCGATCTGGCGCCCGAGCACTTCGCCCGGATGCAGGCACTGGTCGGCGGGCTCTCGGTCGAGGAGCGCGCCACCTTCCTCGACCTCCTGGCCAGGGTGGTCGAGGGTGCCGACGCGCTGACCGCGGACTGACCCGGCCGAGAACGGCGGGCCGCGCAAGGCGGCCCGCCGACTTCACGACCCAATAGTTAGGCACCTAAGCACTAGTAGTTAGCCACCTAATCACTTCACCCCAGCACCTCCGCAGGAGAAGCCCATGAGCAAGAAAGCACCCGGTGCACCGCCCCCCTTCACCCTGTGGCGGGAGGTCCTCGTCGCCTACGCGATGCCCGCCGTGATGGCCGGCATCGGCGGGGCCGTCACGCACCAGCCGCAGCTGATGATCGCCGCGGCCACCACGATCGGCGGCACCTCGGCCGTCGTCGCCACCCTGGTCGGCTCCGCCCTGCGACGCCGACCCGACCGCCCCCCGGGCGGCCGGGCACCGCACGCCCTGCTGGCCCCCGCACTCGGCCTGGCCGCCGCGGCCGTCGCACTCGCCGTCGGCCTCGCGGCCGCGCACTGGCTGCCGCAGATCCACGGGCTCGCCACCAGCCCCTGGCCCGGCCGCCTTCCGATCGACCTGCCGGTCTCGTCGGCGATCGCGGCCACCGTGATCACCTGGCGCTGGCGCGGCAGCCGCCGGACCCGATCCCCGCAGCACCGACTCTCCACCCGACCGGAAGGACAGACCTCATGATCGTCGTCATGGGCGCCGGAGGCGCCACCGGCGGTGCCACCCTGCGCGGCCTCGCCGCCCTCGGTGCACCGAGCCGCGCACTCAGCCGCGACCCCGCCCGCCTCGCGGCCGGCCTCGACGACCGGACCCTCGCACTGACCGAGACGCTCCCGGCCGACGCCGCCGACCCGAACTCCCTGCGCGAAGCCTTCCGTGGCGCGCACCAGCTCTTCCTCACCATGGCCAACGGCCCGCACCAGGTCCAGCACGAGCTGGCCGCGATCGACGCGGCGGTCGAGAGCGGCGTGGAGCACATCGTCAAGATCTCCGCACCCGCAGCCGAACCGGACTCCCCCGTGGCCGTCTCGCGCGGCCACCACCTGGTCGAGGAGCGCCTGCGCGCGTCCGGCGTCACCGCGACGGTGCTGCGGCCGTACGCGTTCATGCAGAAGCTGCTGCTGCTGGCCCCCGGCATCGCCGCCGCCGGGGTGGTGCACGGCGCCATGGGCCAGGCCCGCTGCAACTACGTCGACGCCCGGGACATCGGCGACGCCGCGGCCGAGGTGCTCACCCGCCCGGAGCTCGCCGGCGGAACGTATCCGCTCACCGGCGGCCGGGCGTACAGCTACCCGGAGCTCACCGGGCTGCTCGGCGAGTTGCTCGGCCGCCCGGTCCGCTACCTCGACCTGCCCCCGGCCGGGCTGCACGCCCACTTGGTCGAGCGGGCCGGGATGCCGCCCTGGCTGGCCTCCCACGTGGTGGAGATCCAGCAGCTCGCGGTGGTCCGCCGGGAGGCGCCCGACGACACCCTCGCCCACCTCACCGGGCGCGCCCCGCGCACCCTGGAGGCGTTCCTCCAGGAGCACCTGCACCGCTTCCGCCGACCGTCCTGACACCATCCGGGCGCCATTCGGGTCTCTCTCCGGCGCCTCTCGGACAGCGCTCCGACACCTTGGCGGGCCCGGCGGCCGGGCCGGAACCGGGCCGGGAAGCCGGGCCCGCCACCCGAAGGGAGCAGCATTCGCTGTGGCGTGGATCACGATCGAGAATTAGGCCTGACGATCCGTCAATTCGACTGACATCCAGTCACATGACTTTCGGGCCCACCCAGTTGTTGACTGACTCAACGTCAGCTCAGGCCATTTCCGGCCTAGTTGAGCCAAGTATCGGGCCATACGGCGCCTCGCGCCCGGGGCTACCATCAGTCGGGTTGTCCGCTCCGGCCCCGGAGTGGGGTCACCCGGTCAGGCGAGTGCTCCCACCGCCCCGAAGGGCCGGGCATCAGTCGGAACGGGGCGAGGACGAGGAGCGTACGGGCTGCCATGACAGCTGAACCGAGCACGGAGCAGTCCGCCACGCCGCCCCACGCCACACCACCCCGATCCACACCACCCCACGCCACGCCGCCACAGGCCCCACCGCCACAGGCCCTCTTCCCGGGCCGTCCGGCCGCCGCACCGCGCACCCTGGTCGACGTCCTGGACGCCACCGTCCGCGCCCACCCCGACGAACCCGCCCTGGACGACGGGCGCACCGTGCTCAGCTACCGCGCCCTGGCCGCCGAGGTCGAGCAGCTGCGCCGCCGGCTGGCCGCCGCCGGGATCGGCCCGGACGACCGGGTGGGCGTGCGGGTCCCCTCGGGCACCAACGACCTGTACGTCTCGATCCTCGCCGTGCTCGCCGCCGGCGCCGCCTACGTGCCGGTCGACGCAGAGGACCCGGACGAGCGCGCCCAGCTGGTCTTCGGGGAGGCCGGCGTCGCCGCGTCGCTCGGCGCCGACCGCGCGCTGACCGTCCACCGCGAACGCCCGGTCCCCGACCCCGGCGAGGCGGCCGCGGACCACCGCCCCCGCCCGACGCCGGCCGACGACGCCTGGATCATCTTCACCTCCGGCTCCACCGGCCGCCCCAAGGGCGTGGCCGTCACCCACCGCAACGCCGCCGCCTTCGTCGACGCCGAGGCGGCGCTCTTCCTCCAGGACGAGCCGATCGGCCCCGGCGACCGCGTGATGGCCGGCCTGTCGGTGGCCTTCGACGCCTCCTGCGAGGAGATGTGGCTGGCCTGGCGCCACGGCGCCTGCCTGGTGCCCGTCCCCCGCTCCCAGGTGCGCAGCGGCGCCGACCTCGGCCCCTGGCTGGCGGAGCAGGAGATCACCGTGGTCTCCACCGTCCCGACGCTGGCCGCGCTCTGGCCGGCCGAGGCGCTCAACGAGGTGCGGCTGCTGATCTTCGGCGGCGAGGCCTGCCCGCCGGAGCTGGTGCAGCGGCTGGTCACCGAGGGCCGCGAGGTCTGGAACACCTACGGCCCCACCGAGGCCACCGTGGTCGCCTGCGCCGCGCTGCTGACCGGCGACGGCCCGGTCCGGATCGGCCTGCCGCTGGACGGCTGGGACCTCGCCGTGGTCGACGAGACCGGCGAGCCGGTCGCGGCCGGCGGTACCGGCCAGCTGGTGATCGGCGGGGTCGGCCTGGCCCGCTACCTCGACCCGGAGAAGGACGCCGAGAAGTACGCGCCGCTGGCCTCGCTCGGCTGGGAGCGGGCGTACCGCAGCGGCGACCTGGTCCAGGCCGACCCGGCCGGCCTGCTGTTCCTCGGCCGCACCGACGAGCAGATCAAGCTCGGCGGTCGCCGGATCGAACTCGGCGAGGTCGACGCGGCGCTCCAGGCCCTGCCCGGCGTGGCGGGCGCGGCCGCCGCCGTCCGCACCGCGCGCGGCGGCAACCAGCTGCTGGTCGGCTACCTGGTCGTCCAGGACGGCTTCGACCGCGAGCAGGCCGTCGAGAAGCTGCGCGCCGGGTTGCCGGCCGCCCTGGTGCCGCTGCTCGCGCCGGTCGACACCCTGCCCACCCGCACCTCCGGCAAGGTCGACCGGGCCGCCCTGCCCTGGCCGCTGCCCGAGCTGGAGAACGCCGGGCCGAGCGAGCAGCTGTACGGCACCGAGGCCTGGCTGGCCGAGCAGTGGGCCGAGATCCTCGGTGTGACGGTGAGCGGCCCGCGCGACGACTTCTTCGGCATCGGCGGCGGCAGCCTGGCCGCCGCCCGGCTCACCACGCTGCTGCGCACCCGCTACCCGAACGCCGCCGTGCTGGACGTCTACCAGCACCCGACGCTGCGCAAGCTCGCCCGGCACCTGGAGCGCACCGCCGCCCAGGGCGGCCAGGCCCGCACCATCGCCCTGGTGCCGACCCGGGCCAAGCTGCTCCAGCTGCTCCTGCTGATCCCGCTGTTCACCGTGGTCGGCCTGCGCTGGACGGTCGCCCTGCTGGCGGCCGGCAACCTGCTCTCCCACCTCGGCGACTACCCGTGGGCGCCCACCGCCTCCTGGTGGGCGGTCGGCGCGGGCGCCCTGGCGCTGTACAGCCCGGCGGGCCGGCTGGCGATCGCGGCCGGCGGCGCCCGGCTGCTGCTGCGCGGCCTGCGCCCGGGCAGCCATCCACGCGGCGGCGCCGTCCACCTGCGGCTCTGGACAACCGAGCGGCTCTCCGAGCTCAGCGGCGCCACCGCGCTGTCCGGCGCCTGGCTGGTCCGCTACGCCCGGGCGCTGGGTGCCAAGGTCGGGCCCGAGGTCGACCTGCACTCGCTGCCGCCGGTCACCGGGATGCTGAAGCTGGGCCGGGGCTGCGCCGTCGAGGCCGAGGTGGACCTGTGCGGCTACTGGCTGGACGGCGACCGGCTGGAGGTCGGCCAGGTCAAGGTCGGCTCCGGCGCCGTGGTCGGCACCCGCTCGACCCTGCTGCCCGGCGCCCGGGTCGGCAAGCGCGCCCAGGTACTGCCCGGCTCCAGCGTCACCGGGCACGTGCCGACCGGGCAGCGCTGGGGCGGCGCGCCCGCCGTCAAGCTGGGCCGCGTCGAGCGGGCGTGGCCCAAGGAGCGCCCGCCCCACCGGGTCTTCTGGGCCGCGCTCTACGGTGCCAGCGGCACGGCGCTCGGCCTGCTCCCGGTGGCGCCCGCGCTGGCCGCGCTCGCGGTCCTCGCCGGTTTCGTCCACCAGGGCGACGACCTCGGCGCGGCGCTCGGCGGCGCGCTGCTCGGCCTGCTGCCCGCCACCCTGGCGTACGGCGCGGTGTACGCGGCGCAGCTGGTGACCGCCGTCCGGTTGCTGAGCCGCGGTCTGGTCCCCGGGGTGCACCCGCTGCACGGCCGGGTCGGCTGGCAGGCGTGGACCGTCACCCAGCTGATGGACCGGGCCCGGGAGGTGCTCTTCCCGCTGTACGCGGGGCTGGTCACGCCGCTGTGGCTGCGGGCGCTCGGGATGAGGGTCGGCCGGGGCGCGGAGGTGTCCACGGTGCTGGCGCTGCCCAGCCTGACCACCGTCGGCGACGGCGCGTTCCTGGCCGACGACACCCTGATCGCGCCGTACGAGCTGGGCGGCGGCTGGGTGCGGCTCGGCGAGGCGAAGGTCGGCGAGCGGGCGTTCCTCGGGAACTCGGGAATGACCGCGCCGGGGCGGGCGGTGCCCAAGCGGGGCCTGGTGGGCGTGCTGTCGGCGACGCCCGAGAAGGCCAAGAAGGGCGGCTCGTACCTGGGCATGCCGCCGATGCGGCTGCCGCGCTCGGCGGACGAGGCCGACCAGAGCCTGACCTACGAGCCGCCGGCCCGGCTGCTCTGGGCGCGCGGGCTGGTCGAGCTGGCCCGGCTGCTGCCGGTGCTCGCCTCGGGGGCGCTCGGCGTGCTGACCGTCGCGGTGCTGTCCCGGCTGTCCGTCTCCTGGTCGGCGGGCGTGGCCGCGCTGCTCTCGGGCCTGGTGCTGCTGGGCGCCGGCGCGGTGGCCTGCCTGGTCGCGGTGGCGGCGAAGTGGCTGCTGGTCGGCCGGTTCCGGGCGGTGGAGCACCCGCTGTGGAGCAGCTTCGTGTGGCGCAACGAGCTCGCGGACACCTTCGTCGAGGTGCTGGCGGTGCCGTGGTTGGTCGGCGCGGTGCCGGGCACGCCGGTGCTGAACCTCTGGCTGCGGGCGCTCGGCGCGCGGGTCGGCCGCGGCGTCTGGTGCGAGAGCTACTGGCTGCCGGAGGCGGACCTGGTCACCCTCGGGGACGGCGTCACCGTCAACCGGGGCTGCGTGGTGCAGACGCACCTCTTCCACGACCGGATCATGCGGATGGATACTGTGGTCCTCCGCGAGGGCGCCACCCTGGGCCCGGGCGGCATCGTGCTGCCCGGCAGCACGGTGGGCGCGCGCAGCACGCTGGGCCCGGCCTCGCTGGTGATGCGCGCCGAGTCCGTCCCCGCCGACACGCGGTGGCTGGGCAACCCCATCGAGGCGTGGCAGCCCACGTCATGACCACCCGTCCCGGCCCGCAGGAAGTGCCCGCCCCCGTGAAGCCCAAGCACGTCCCGGCGGCCGCCGGCGCCCCCGACCCGTACTTCCCGGCCAGCGGCGACCACCGCTACCGGGTCCACCGCTACGAGCTCGTGCTGGACTACCGGCCCGGGCCGAACCGGCTGGCGGCCTCGGCCCGGCTGAGCGCCGTGGCGGACGCGGCGCTGGCCGAGTTCGCGCTGGACCTGGCCGAGTTCCGGATCGGGCGGGTGCTGGTCGACGGCAAGGCCGCCCGTTACACCCACCGCGCCGGCAAGCTGCGGATCCGTCCGGCCAGGGCACTGGCGGCGGGGGCGGCGTTCACCGTCGAGGTGCACTACACCGGCAACCCCCGTCCGGTGCGCAGCCCGTGGGGCGGCCTGGGCTGGGAGGAGCTGACCGACGGCTCGCTGGTCGCCAGCCAGCCGGTCGGCGCGCCGTCCTGGTTCCCGTGCAACGACCGGCCCGCCGACAAGGCGACGTACCAGATCGCGGTCACCACGCCGTCCCCGTTCACCGTGCTGGCGAGCGGCCGGCTGCTGACCCGCACCACCCGGGCGTCCAGCACCACCTGGGTGTACGAGCAGAGCGCGCCGACCTCGCCGTACCTGGTGACGGTGTCGATCGGCCACTACCGGCCGGTGCCGCTGGCGGCCCGCCCGGCCGTGCCGCAGACCGGCTACGTGCCGGAGCGGCTGGTCCCCGCGTTCACCCGGGACTTCGGGCGGCAGCCGGAGATGATGGCGTACTTCGGCGAGGTGTTCGGGCCGTACCCGTTCGGCGAGTACGCGGTGGTCGTCGCGGACGAGGAACTGGACGTCCCCGTGGAGGCGCAGGGCGTCGCCACCTTCGGGACGAACCACCTCGGCGGTGGCTGGGAGCGCGAGCGGCTGATCGCCCACGAGCTGTCGCACCAGTGGTTCGGCAACAGCGTGACGATCGCCGACTGGCGGCACATCTGGCTCAACGAGGGCTTCGCCAAGTACGCCGAGTGGCTGTGGTCCGAGCACGCCGGCGGCCCGGCCGCGGCCACCCACGCCGCCGCCGCGCACGGACTGCTGGCCGGGCTCCCGCAGGACCTCAGGCTCGCCGACCCGGGCCGCAGGCTGATGTTCGACGACCGGCTGTACCAGCGCGGCGGCCTCGCCGTGCACGCGCTGCGGCGAGCGCTGGGCGAGGACGCCTTCTTCGCGATGCTGCGGGACTGGACGAGCATCCACCGGCACGGCGTCGTCGGCACCGCCGACCTGCTCGCGCACGCCTCCCGGTACGCGGCCGCCCCGCTGGCCCCGGTCTTCGAGGCCTGGCTGCAGCGGCCCGAACTCCCGCCGCTGCCGGGCTGACCGGGCCGGCAGCGAAATCGGGGGGCGTTCGCGGGGCGTTTGCGGGGCGTTTGCGGAGATGACGGGTGGATCCTTCGGAGCGGCCTGGCTAGGTTGGGTTCGTCTGCTGCCCGTCCGTGTTGGCGGGCGGCCCCCGCCCGCGGACCTCGCCGACGGTCTCGTCGGCGGACCTCGTGGCAGACCACGCCGACGGGCCTCCCCGCCGGACCACGCCGAAGGATTCAGAGGATCAGATGACCGATCAGTCCGACGAACTGCTGCCGACCACCCGCCGCGCCCTGCTGCACCGGATCGCCGTCGCCCAGGCCGAAGGCCGCACGCCCTCCCTGGCCGCCGCAGTGGTCCGGGACGGCCGACTGGTCTGGAGCGGCGCCCGCAGCATGATCGACGGACACGCGCCGACCCCCGACGTCCAGTACCGGATCGGCTCGCTCACCAAGACCTTCGTCGCCGTGCTCGTGCTGCGGCTGCGCGACGAGGGCCTGCTCGACCTCGCCGACCCGCTCGCCCGACACCTGCCCGGCACCCCGGCCGACGGCGCGACCATCGCGCAACTGCTCGCCCACACCGCCGGGCTCGCCGCCGAGACGCCCGGGCCCTGGTGGGAGCGGACCGACGGCTCCCTGCGGCCCGGACTGGACGACCTGCTGGAGCCCGGCGCCGCGATCAAGCACCCGGCCGGGCGCCTCCACCACTACTCCAACCCCGGCTACGCGCTGCTCGGCGCGCTGGTCGAGCGGCTGCGCGGCGAGCCCTGGGGCGAGGTGCTGCGGCGCGAGGTGCTGGCACCGCTCGGCATGGACCGCACCACCCTGCTGCCCGAGCACCCGCACGCCGGGGGCTTCGCCGTCCACCCGTGGGCCGACGTCATGCTGCCGGAGCCGCTCACCGACACCGGGCTGATGGGCCCGGCCGGCCAACTCTGGTCCACCGTCGCCGACCTGGCCCGCTGGGCGGCCTTCCTCTCCGCCGGGGACGACAAGGTGCTGGCCGCCGACTCGCTCGCCGAGATGCGCCGGCCCGCCACCGGCCCCGACGACACGGCCTGGACCTCCGGATACGGCCTCGGCCTGCAACTGCGCCGCCACGAAGGCCGGGTGCTGTACGGCCACACCGGCTCGATGCCCGGCTTCACCGCCGCGCTGTGGGTCAGCGATGAGGACGGCCTGGCCGCGATCGCCCTGTCCAACGCCACCACCGGCGCCGGCACCACCCTGGTGGCCACCCAGTTGATCACGCTGACCGCCGAGCACGAGCCCCGGCTGCCCGAGCCCTGGCGTCCGCTGCCCGAGGTCGACGAGGAGCTGCTGGCCCTCACCGGCCCCTGGTACTGGGGCACTTCGGCGCAGGCCCTGCGGCTGCGGGCCGACCGCGGCCTCGAACTGACCTCGCTCGCCGGCGGAGCCCGCAGCTCCCGATTCCGCGCCGAGCCGGACGGCACCTGGACGGGGCTGGACAACTACTACACGGGCGAGACCCTGCGGGTGGTCCGGACCGCCGACGGCACCGTCAGCCACCTGGACCTCGGCTCCTTCGTCCTCACCCGCGAACCCTACGGCCCCGCGCCCGTCATCCCGGGCGACGTCGACCCGCAGGGCTGGCAGGCCTTCTAGGTCCCGCCTGGGCGCGCGCTTCTCGGAGCACGCCGGTCGCGCGCAACATCACACCCGTCCACGGGAGTTCCGGGGGAATCCCGGGGGAGGGTGGCAGGCCCGGGCGCACAGGCGCCCGGGCTGTCCACCCCCGGCGGGCGAGCGCCCGGTGCCCGGCAGATGACCGGGAGGCGACGGGTGGTCCCATTCAGCAGTTGCACATCTGCGCTCCGCCGCACCGCAACATGGATGCCAACCGGCTCGGAGAGATATACGGGGACCGGTTCGCGTGCAGGCCCAACGCCTGCGGGCCGGGCCGGTGCCCTGGCGATCCAGGGCGCCGCCGATCGTGCTGCCCTGGAGGGTCCGCCATGACCACCGTCCCCACGTACGCTCCGACCGCAGTAGCCCCCACCCAGGACGCCCCCGCCGTCCCCGCCCCCCGCCGGCCGCAGGCCCCGGCCGCCTACACCGTCTCCCTCGCCCGCGACGCCGACGACGTGCGCGCCGCCCAGCGGCTGCGCCACCAGGTGTTCGCCGCCGAGCTCGGTGCCGTCCTGCACAGCCCGGTCGCCGGCCTCGACGTCGACCCCTTCGACGAGTTCTGCGACCACCTCCTGGTCCGCGAGGGCGAGCACGGCGCCGTCGTCGGCACCTACCGGCTGCTGCGCCCCGAGGCCGCCCGGCGGGCCGGACGGCTCTACTCCGACGGCGAGTTCGAGCTCTCCGCCCTGGCCCCGGTCCGCCCGGGCCTGGTGGAACTCGGCCGCTCCTGCATCCACCCCGACCACCGGGGCAACGGCGCCGTCATCAACCTGATGTGGGGCGGCATCGCCCGCTACCTCTCCGACACCGGCAACACCTGGGTCGGCGGCTGCTGCTCGATCCCGCTGGACGACGGCGGCGCCACCGCGGCCCGGGTCTGGGACACCGTCAGCGCCAAGTACCTGGCGCCCGAGCAGTACCGGGTCAGCCCGCGCCGCCGCTGGGACGCCACCGGCGTGCCGCGCGCCGAGCGCGGCGCGCTGCCCGCCCTGCTCCGCGGCTACCTGCGGCTCGGCGCCTGGGTCTGCGGCGAGCCCGCGTACGACCCGGACTTCGACTGCGTCGACCTGTACGTGCTGCTGTCGCTGGAGCGCACCGACCCGCGCTACCTGCGGCACTTCCTGTCCGGACTGCCCGCCCGGCCCCTCGGCGCCTCATCATGAGCGTCTGGCTGCCGACGGCCCCCTGCCGGCCCGAGACCTGCCTGGCCGAGACGGCGCCCGCCGTCTCGCACCCCCGGCGGGCGCTGCGGCTGGCGGCCTGCCTGGCGGCGGTGCTGGCGGGCGTGCTGCTCAGCTTGCCGCTGCGCCTCCTCCCGCACGGCACCCGGGAGCGGCTGATCCGGCTCTGGGCGCGCGTCCTGTTGCACACCCTCGGGGTCACCGTCCACCTCGGGACGCCGGGCGGCGCGCTCGGCGGCGGGACGCTCGTGGTGGCCAACCACGTGTCCTGGCTGGACATCCCGCTGATCGCGGCGGGCCGCCCGGGCCGCTCACTGGCCAAGACCGAGGTCCGCCGGTGGCCGGTGCTCGGGCCGCTGATCGCCTGGGGCGGCACCGTGTTCCTGGACCGCGACCGGCTGCGCGCGCTGCCCGACACCGTGGCGACGGTGGCCGAGGTGCTGCGCGCCGGCCAGCCGGTGATCGTCTTCCCGGAGGGGTCCACCTGGTGCGGGCGGGAGAGCGGCCGCTTCCGGCCCGCGCTGTTCCAGGCGGCGGTGGAGGCGGGCGCCTTCGTCCAGCCGGTGACGATCCGCTACCGGCTGGCGGACGGACGGCCGACCAGCGTGCCCGCCTTCATCGGCGACGACGGACTGCTCACCTCGCTCGCCCGGGTGGTCGCGGTGCGCGGTCTGGTCGCCGACGTGACGTTCCTGCCACCGATTCCGCCGCCCGCGCCGCAGGCCACCCGGGCGGGGGCGCGCCGGGAACTGGCCCGCACGGCGCAGGCGGCGGTCGAGGGCATCCGCTGACGTGGCGTCGGCACGCGGATCGGTCAGACCGGTCAGGTCGGCCGGACCCGTCAGGTCGGTCGGACCGTCCGGGCCTCGGCCAGCGGCTCCGGACCGGAGTTCGGGCCGAGGTCGGACGGGCCGGGGCCGGGGTCCGACACGGAGTCGGGGGCCGATTCCGGGAGGCCGGTGCCGCTCTGGGCGAGCGGGCGAGCCCGGCCCAGCAGGACGGCGACCAGGACGGCGGTGACGACGAGCGCGGCCGCACCGCAGCGCGCCGCGAGGTGGAGGCCCTCGATGAAGGCGCCGTCCACCGCGTCCTGGACCGGGCCGGGCAGCACGGCGGCCGCGCCGCCACCGCCGTGCCCCGCCCCGGCGGGCGCGTCCGCGATCGGGCCGACGGCGTCCGGCGGCACGCCGAGCCGGTGCAGGGCCGCGGTCAGGCTGCCGGTCATCCGGTTGGTCAGCACGGCGCCGAGCACCGCGATCCCGAGGACGCCGCCCAGCTCGCGCAGGGTGTTGATGCTCGCCGAGGCCATCCCGGTCTGCGCCGGGGCGACCCGTTGGAGCACCGCGATCGACACCGGGGTGAAGGTCATCCCCATCCCGAGGCCCATCGCGAACAAGGTCCACAGGTACTCGACGTAGTGGGCGTGCTCGCCGTAGAGGGACAGCCCGCCGAGGCCCCCCGCGCACAGCACGAGACCGAGCACCAACGGCAGCCGGGGCCCGTACCGTGAGGTCAGCCGGCCGGAGAGCGGGGCGGCGACGACGATCATCCCGGTCATCGGCAGCCCGGCGTAGCCGGCGTCGGACGGGGACCAGCCGAGCGGGCCCTGCATCAGCAGCGGCAGGAAGAAGAGCGCACCGAAGATCCCGAAGCTGACCATGAAGCCGCTGAGCAGCGCGCCGCCGAGGGCGCCGTCGCGGAACAGCCGCAGCTCCAGCATCGGTTCGGCGAGCCGCAGTTCGAGCACCAGGAAGGCGGCCAGCAGCACGAGCGCCGCGGCGCCGCAGAGGAGCACCCGGGTGTCCGTCCAGCCACGGGTCGGCCCCTCGATCAGCGCGTAGACCAGCAGGCCGAGGCCCGCGGCGGAGAGGACGAGGCCGCCGAGGTCGATCCGCCGGGCACGCGGGGGGATGTCCGGGAGCACGCGGGCGGCGAGCACCAGTCCGGCCACGCCGATCGGCACGTTGATCCAGAAAACGCTGGCCCACCCGAGGTGCTCGACCATCGGCCCGCCGACCACCGGGCCGATCGACAGACCCAACGCGGAGACCCCGGACCAGAGGCCGATCGCCCTGGCGCGCTCGCGCTCGTCGGTGAAGACGTGGCGCAGCAGGGCGAGGCTGCCCGGGGTGAGCAGCGCGGCCCCGACGCCTTGCAGCATCCGGGCGCCGACCAGCAGGCCGATCGTTCCGGCGAGCGCGGCGAGCGCGGAGCCGACCGTGAACAGCGCGAGGCCGAACCGGAACATCCGGG
Organism: Kitasatospora sp. NPDC091276; assembly: GCF_040684355.1. Lineage (NCBI taxonomy): Bacteria > Bacillati > Actinomycetota > Actinomycetes > Kitasatosporales > Streptomycetaceae > Kitasatospora > Kitasatospora sp. NPDC091276. The sequence continues at coordinate 101,772 of NZ_JBFBFU010000018.1, forward strand.
TGCGGCCGTGCCGGTCGCCGAGCGCGCCGCCGGTCAGCACGAACCCGGCGTAGACGAGGCTGTATCCCTCGACGACCCATTGCAGGCCGCTGATCCCGGCCTCCAGGTCCTGGCCGATGCGGGGCAGAGCGTTGTTGACGATGACGTTGTCCAGCATGGACATGAACATGGTGACGCAGAGCGTCAGTAGCGCGAGCCGTTTGCGCCGGGCGCTCGACTCCTGCATGGGAACCCTCCCGATTCCTGGCCCCTAACAGCGTTAGGGAGTGGTGCGGCACGCACAGAGTGCCCCTAACGGTGTTAGATTGCAAGCGGGATCTCGCGACGGGCAGTCGCCACGGACAGTCGCCACGAGACTCGCGACCGGATGAGACCGTTGGAGGCGTCCGCACAGCCATGCCGGAGAACGACGACACGACACCGCCGCTGACCAGGGACGCGCTGACCCAGGCCGCGCTGCGGGTACTGGAACGGGACGGCCTCGACGGGCTGTCGATGCGCAAGGTCGCCGCCGAGGTCGGCGTCAAGGCGGCCTCGCTGTACTGGCACGTCCGCAACAAGCAGGAACTGCTCGACCTGCTCACCGACGCGGTGATGGCCTCGGCCGAACCCCCGCCGCGCGAGGGCGGGTGGCGCGAGCAGTTCCACGCCTACTGCTGGCGCTACCGCCGACTGCTGCTCGACAAGCGCGACGCCGCCAAGGTCGTCTCGGGCCGCCTCTCCCCCGGTCCCCACCTGCTCGGCCTGATGGAGGACCAGCTCGACCGGCTCCGCGCGGCCGGTTTCTCCGACGCCGACGCCGCCATGGCCACCTACCTGCTGGGCGCCTTCGTCCAGGGGTTCGTCCTCCAGGAACAGTCCCCGATCTCGGCCGCCGAAGTCCTCGGCACCAGTCGCCGGGACATCGCCGACGCCACCGGAGACCGCTTCCGCGCCCTGCCCGCCGACACCTTCCCCAACCTCGTCGCCCTGGCCGACGACCTCACCGAACCCGACATGGACACCCGCTTCGAGTTCTGCGTGCAACGCGTCCTCGACGGGCTCGCGACCCTGCTGCCCACCGAACGGCGCTGACCCCACCACGGCGGGGCCCGGCCGGCCGGGCCCCGCCCCGGGCCCGCCGAAAATCCGCGGCCCGGCCTGCGAGCGCCCGCTAGGGTCTGTCCGGCCGCACGTCCACGGAGGAGTTCCGCGATGCCCGAGTTGCACCCCCACTACGAGCCCTACGCACAAGGCCTGCTGGACGTCGGAGACGGTCAGCGGATGCACTGGAACGCCTCCGGCAACCCGGCTGGCAAACCCGCCGCGATCGTGCACGGCGGGCCCGGATCCGGCCACCGGCCGGGCACCCGACGGTACTTCGACCCCGAGCGGTACCACGTGGTCCAGTTCGACCAGCGCGGCTGCGGACAGAGCCTGCCGCACGCCGCCGACCCGATGACCGGGCTGGAGCACAACACCACCGAGCGGCTGATCGCGGACATGGAGCGGCTGCGCGAACACCTCGGCATCGAGAAGTGGCTGCTGTACGGCGGCTCCTGGGGCTCGACGCTGATCCTCGCCTATGCCCAGGCCCACCCCGAGCGGGTCTCCGAGATCGTGCTCTGCGGCGTCACCACGACCCGCCCCGAGGAGACCGACTGGCTCTACCGGGGCGTCGCCCGCTTCCTGCCCGGCCCGTGGGAGGAGTTCCGGAACTTCCTACCGGCCGCCGACCGCGACGGTGACCTGGTGGCCGCCTACAGCCGGCTGCTCAACAGCCAGGACGAGACCGTCCGGCGGGCCGCCGCGAACGCCTGGGCCACCTGGGAGGACGCCGTCATCGCGCACGAGGCGCTGGGCAAGCCGAACGCCTACAGCGACCGCCCCACCGACGCGCTGATGGCGTTCACCCGGATCACCGCGCACTACTTCGCGCACCACGCGTTCCTGGCCGACGGCCAACTGCTGCGCGACGCCGGACGGCTGACCGGCATCCCGGGCGAACTGATCCACGGCCGCCTCGACCTCGGCTCGCCGCTCGACACCGCGTGGCGGCTGGTCCGGGCCTGGCCGGAGGCCCGACTGACCGTCATCGACGAGTCCGGGCACACCGGGAGTCCGGCGATGACCGAGGCGGTCCTCACAGCGATCGAGCGGTTCGCCTGACCGGTCCGCCCGGCCGGTTCGGGCAGACGATTCGGGCGGACGGCCGGTTCGCGCTAACGGCCTCCGCCTACGATACGAAGCATGATCGCCTATGTCCCAGCCGCCCTGTTCTTCCTGTTGTTCGGAGTCGGGGTACTACGCGACCGCCGCCAGTTCAGCAATGCCGTCCTGCTCGGCATCGCCGTCTCCCTGCTCGCCCTCGCCCTGCTCGCCGAGCTGCGCAAGGCGCCCACGCTGGTGATGGGACTGGCAGCGGTGGCGATCATCCTGCTGCCGGCCCTCGGCACGGCGGCCCTGGTCTGGTTCCTGATCGCCAACGGCCTGACCATGATCCGCAAGGAGGGCAGACGGCCCGCCAACCTGCTGTCCCTCCTCGCCGGGCTGGGCATCCTCGCCGTCATCGCGCTGCTGCTCGCGGCCCTGGCCACCCGCTCGCACCAGCTGGGCGTCCTGGCGGGCACCGCCGTCCTGGTGGTCGGCTACATCTCCTTCCTGTTCGTCTGCTTCGTCGGCTACGCGTTCCTCTACGGCCGCCACCGGCCGCGCCGGAACGTGGACTTCGTGGTCGTCCTCGGCTCCGGCCTGATCGGCGGCGAGCGCGTCCCGCCGCTGCTGGCCAGCCGGCTCGACCGGGGCCGGGAGGTGTACGACAAGCAGGCCGCGCGCGGCAACCCGCCGGTGCTGATCACCTCCGGTGGCCAGGGCCCGGACGAGAAGCTGCCGGAGTCCCACGCGATGGCCGACTACCTGACCGGGCGCGGCTTCCCGGCCGAACACATCGAGCGCGAGGACCGCTCCCGCACCACCGAGGAGAACCTGCTCTTCAGCAAGGCCATCATGGAACAGGCCAAGCCCGACTACCGCTGTGTCGTGGTCACCAACAACTTCCACGCCTTCCGGGCGGCGCTCACCGCCCGCAAGACCGGCGTCAACGGGCAGGTGTTCGGCTCGCCGACCGCCGCGTACTACTGGCCGAGCGCGACGATCCGCGAGTTCGCCGCCGTGTTCCTCTCCCACAAGCTGGTCAACTTCGGGATCTGCGGCCTCCTCGCGCTCTGCGGGCTGCTCGCGGCCCTCTGAACCGCAGCCGACCCCGGGCCCCGGCCGCCGCAGCGACCGGGGCCCGGCCGCACCTTCAGCCGAACCTCAGCCCAGGCCTCCGATCAGGCCTCCGATCAGGCCATCAAGTCAGGCCACCGGGCGGGGCGCCAGGATCGCGCAGGTGGTGGTGGCGTGCGCGTAGAGCTTGCCGCTCTCCACCCCGACCACCCTGGCCTCGGCCGTCGCCATCGTCCGGCCCAGATGCAGCACCAGCCCCTCGCAGCGCAGCGGCCCCGAGTCGGCGAACAGCGGGCGCAGCATGTGGACGTTCAACTGCGTGGTGGTGTAGCCGATCCCGGCGGGCAGCCGGCTCAGCACGGCGCAACCGAGCGCCGAGTCGAGCAGGGTGGCGAGGTAGCCGCCGTGCACGGTGTTCATCGGGTTGTAGAGGTGGTCGCCGAGTTCGCCCTCGAACACTGCCGTACCCGGCTTCACCTCGGTCAGGTGGAACCCCAGGGTGCTGCAGATCGCGGGCTCCTGAATCCGGCCCGCGAGGATCTCGTGCAGAATCTCCTCTCCGCTCAGGTGTGGGAAGGCGGAGATCGGCGGGCCTGCCGTCCAGGTGTGCGTCCGGGTCCGGGGCGCCTGGCCCTCCAGGGACTGCTGGCCTTCAAGGAGCTCCTGGCCCTCCGGGGACGTCGCGCCGCCGGGGTCTGCCTCGTTCGTCGTCATGGGATCAACCTGCCCTGTTCGCGCACGCCCCTCAAGTGCCTTCCGGGGTACGGCCGGCGCGCGTCCCCCTGGCATCGGACCATGGCGGTCCACGCCATGGCGGCGCGGTGGACCTCGGGTGGCCGTCACATGGCACCGGGGCGCGGGGCGCGCCACGCTGCACGGCATCCGCCCCCACTCCTCCCCCACCCAGGAGCCCTCATGCCTCTCCGTCCTGCCGCCGCCGCGTTGCTGACGGCCGCCGCACTCGCGATCGGCACCACCGCACCCGCCCCGGCTGCGGCCGACACCGTGAGCGGGACCTTCCAGCAGGTCACCGGATTCGGCGCCAATCCGGGAAACCTGGCGATGTACTCCTACACCCCCGCCGGACTGCCGAGTGGCGCGCCGCTGGTGGTCGCGCTGCACGGCTGCCTGCAGACCGCCAACGACTACTACCGCAACTCCGGTTGGACGACCTTCGCCGACCGGTACGGCTTCGCGGTCGTCTTCCCGCAGACCAGCAGTGCCAACAACAGCCTCTCCTGCTTCAGCTGGTTCGACGCGACCAAGGACGCCCGGGGCTCCGGCGAGGCCGAGTCGGTGATCGAGATGGTCGCCAAGGCCAAGGCCCTGTACGGCTCGGACGACCGGCGGGTGTTCGTCACCGGACTGTCGGCCGGCGGCGGGATAGCCTCCGACCTGCTGGCCGACTACCCGGACGTGTTCGCCGGCGGGGCGATCGACTCCGGCCTCCCGGCCCAGTGCGCGACCACCCAGGGCGCCGCCTCCGGCTGCCAGAACTCCGACCAGGGGCTCACCCCGGCCCAGTGGGGCGACAAGGTCCGGGCCGCGTACCCGGGCTACGCCGGGCCCTGGCCCCGGGTGGCGATCTGGCAGGGCGGCGCGGACACCGTGGTCAGGCCGGTGAACGCGACGGAACTGCGCGACCAGTGGACCAACGTCCAGGGTGTCGGCCAGAGCCCGACCAGCACCCGGAGCCTGCCGGGCGGCACCACCGAGGAGGTCTACGCCGACGCGGGCGGGCGGCCCGCCGTGGCGCTGTTCACCATCGCCGGGATGGGCCACGGGCTGGCCGTCAACCCCGGCTCCGCAGCCGACCAGTGCGGGGCCACCGGCAGCTACTTCCTCAACACGATCTGCTCCAGCTACTACACCGCGCAGTTCTGGGGCCTCGACGGCGGCACGGGGCCCACCAACCCCGGCCTGCCCGCCCCGACCGGGCTGACCGCCACCCCGGCGGGCCAGGGCTCGATCGCCCTCGCCTGGCAGGCCGTCAGCGGGGCCGCCTCCTACCAGGTCTACCGGGACGGCGCGATGGCGGGCAGTGCCACCGGCCCGTCCTTCACCGACACCGGGCTCGCCCCCGGCACGTCGTACGGCTACACCGTGGCGGCGGTCGACCCGTCGGGGGCCGTGGGCACCCGATCGGCGGCGGTGACGGCGACCACCGGCGGCGGCGCCGAGCAGTGCTTCACCGACAGCAACTACAACCAGGTCCGGGCCGGGCGGGCCACCCAGAGCGGCGGCTTGACCTACGCACTCGGCTCGGGCCAGAGCATGGGCCTCTGGAACACCTTCGTGACGCACACCCTGAAGCAGACCGGCCCGGGCTACTTCGTGCTCGCCGACGGCCAGTGCTGAGCGGGCGAAACCCGACCTCCGGCTCATCCGTCCCCCTCTCCTTGGCGCAGCCCCGCCCCTTCTGAGCGCAGCCCGGCGAACAGGTCGGTCTCGGGCCCCTCGCCCTCGCCCGGCACCAGGCTCCGGGCGAGGTGGTAGTCCTCCGTCGGCCAGACCTCGCGCTCGATGTCCCGCGGGTGGGCCATGAACGCGACCCCGGGCTCGATCTGGGTGGCGTGCGCCAGCAGTGCCGCGTCCCGTACGGCGAACTGCTCGGCGCACGCGATCCGGGTGGTGGTGGCGAGGGCGGGCGGGGTGTCCGGCCAGTCCGCGAGCAGTGCGCCCATGCCCGAGGGGACACCCCGCTCCGTCATCGCGTCGTGCAGGGTCTGGAACCAGGCTCTGGAGAGCGCCAGGTGGTAGTAGAGCTTCGCCGCCTGCCAGGGTTCCCCCGCCTCGGGGTGGCGGCCCGGGTCGGCGGCGGCCTCGAAGGCCTCGACCGTGACCTGGTGGGTCATCACGTGGTCGGGGTGCGGATACCCCCCGGTCTCGTCGTAGGTGACCACCACGTGCGGACGGAACTCCCGGATCAGGGCGACCAGCGGCGCCGCGGCGCCCGCCACGGGCTGGTCGGCGAAGCAGCCCGCCGGCAGCGGTTCGCCCGGGCCCGGCATGCCCGAGTCCACGAAGCCGAGGAACTGCTGGCGCACGCCGAGGATGCCCCGGGCGACCGCCATCTCCTCGCTCCGGATCCGGGCGAGGTCCGCCCGGACCTCGGGGCGGTCCATGGCCGGGTTGAGCACCGAGCCGCGCTCGCCGCCGGTACAGGTGGCGACCAGGACGTCCACTCCCTCGGCCGCGTACCGCGCGAGGGTGGCGGCGCCCTTGCTGGACTCGTCGTCGGGGTGGGCGTGGACGCTGAGCAGGCGGAGCCGCCCGGCGTGCTGGGTGAACATGGCGCCTCCGTACGTGGCCGATGTGGTCATGCGCCCTCCCCGGGTCGTCCGTCCGGCGGCCACTCCGACCGCCCGGAAGGAACTTAGGACGAACCCAGTGATTAGGTCAAGCCTAATTCCTGGGTCCGACCCAGCGAACTGCGCTACGCTGCCCCCATGACGGAACCAACGACGGAAACCACGACGGAAACCGTGACGGAACCCACGATGGGCACGACGGGGCCCACGACGGGGCCCGGGGCCACCCCGACCCTGCGCGAGCTCAACAAGCGCCGCACCCGCGAGGCGATCTCGCACGCCGCGACCAGGCTCTTCATCGACCAGGGCTTCGACCGCACCACCATCGCCGAGGTCGCGACGGCCGCCGGCGTCGCCAAGATGACCGTCACCAACCACTTCCCGCGCAAGGAGGACCTCCTCCTAGACCTGCACGAGGAGATCGTCGGCCGGCTCGCCCGGGCGGTCGCCGAGCGTGCGCCCGGCGAGTCCGCCCTCGCCGCGCTGCGCCGCGACTGCCTGGCCGGCCTCGACCGGCACGACCCGCGGCTCGGCTTCTCCGGCCCGGCGTTCGCCCACACCGTTTCCGACAGCCCAGCCCTGGTCGCCCGGCTGCGCGAACTACACGAGCAGAGCGAGGCCGCCCTGGCCGAGGCCCTGGCCGGGGCCATCCGCCCCACGACGACAACCGGCACTCCGTCCGGCACTCCGTCCGGCACATCGCCCGACACACCGGTCAGCACACCGGCCGGCCCACCGGTCGACTTCGAGAGCCGGGTGGCCGCCGGGCTCCTCGCCGCCGTCGACCGCACGGTGTTCACCGAAGTGTTCCGCCGGCTGCTGGCCGGCGACGAGGCCGCCGCCATCACGGCGGCGGTGCGCCCCTCGGCCGTCCGGGCCTTCGACCGATTGGAGGGCGCCCTGGGCACCTTCGCCGTCCGGCCGGGCTCCTGACCTGCGGCGCGAGGCGCCCGCCCATGGACAGCCCTTGACGAAAGGTTGACCTGCTCACGGCAGAAGGTTGACGACCGCCGCCCCTATCGTCGGCCCATGCCCTCACAGCCCATCCGGCCCACCACCCTGCCGGTCCTGCCCTACCGCAAGCCCACCCGAGGCCGGGACTACTGGGTCCTGGACAACGTCCTCACCGACCCGGACGCCGTCCGCGAGCGCTGTCTGGCCCGCGGCGACTGGACCGAAGGCTACCCGTACCGCCCCGAGACCTGGCCCGGCCTGCGCACCATGCCCGGCCTGGAGCCCGACGAGCTGGCCCGGGTGGAGGCCCTGGTCCGCAAGGCCACCGGCGCTTCCCGGCTCTGGGTGCAGAGCACCCCGGGCGGCGGCACGCTCAACCACAACTGCGTCCAGGTCGTCGGCGCCGGGGAGTCGGAGTCCCGCCCGCACACCGACTCCCGCGCGCTCTGCCGCTACGCCGCCGTGCTCTACCTCAGCCCGGGCGCGCCGAAGGACGCCGGCACCAGCTTCTTCCGCCAGCAGTTCCCCGGCGGACGCCTCGGCGGGAACCTCGTCAACGCGCCGCACAACAATCTGGTCGAGGCGCTCGGCACCCGCCACGTGCCCGCCGACCACTTCACCGAGGACGTCCGCGTCCCCAACCGCTACAACCAACTGCTCCTCTACCACGCCAACCTCATGCACAGCGCGACCTCCTACTACGGCACCGAGCTGCCGGAGCGTCGGATGACGGCCGTCTTCTTCTGGATGGCCTGACGGGCCCGCAGCACGCCCTGCCGCCGACGCGGACGCCGAACGCGCTCGCCGGAACCTCCGAGGACTCACCGCCCCCTTGACCCGGCCCCGCCCGCACCCCTGAGAGTGGCAGGGGCGGGCCGCGCCACGGCGGCCGCATCAGAGAGGGGACCACCCGTGAACGCACCCTGCCTCATCCTCGACATCGGCGGCGTCCTGGAGTACACGCCGAGGACGGGCTGGCCGGAGCGCTGGGAGCGCCGGCTGGAGCTGCCGCCGCACGCGATCGACGAGCGGCTGCGGGACGTCTGGCGGGCCGGCGCGATCGGCGGCATCACCGAGCCGGAGGTGCGCGAGCAGGTGGCCGCCCGGTTGCACCTGGGCCCGGCCCAGGTCGAGGCCTTCATGGCCGACCTCTGGGAGGAGTACCTGGGCACGCCGAACGAGGAGCTCATCGCCCACGTGCGCGGACTGCGCGGGCGGGCCCGGCTCGGCATCCTCAGCAACAGTTTCGTCGGCGCCCGCGAACGCGAGGTCCCGCTCTACCGGTTCGACGAGCTGGTGGAGCACATCGTCTACTCGCACGAGATCGGGACCGGCAAGCCCGACCCGCGTGCCTACGAGATCACCTGCGCCGCCCTGGGCGTCAGCCCGGTCGACTGCCTCTTCGTCGACGACCACGCGCCCAACGTCGAAGCCGCCCGGGCGGTGGGCATGCAGGCCCATCTGTTCGAGGACAACGCACCCGCCATCGCCCGCATCGCCCGTCACCTCGGCGACGGCGACGCCCGTTGACGGGCTGGGCACTCCGCACGAGGAAGGCATCACGGGCACACCGGTCGCTCCCACCGCGCCTTTCCCGGCGTCCGCCATGGCGCCGCCACGACCGAGGACCCGGAGACCACCTCCACGCGCGGCCCCGCGCCGATTGGCGACCGCCATGTCCGGGGACGCTGGCCGCATGGACCAGGACGCCCTACCGCCGACCGAGACGATCCGCCCCGACTGGGCCGGGATCGACCAGCTGCCGACCACAGACCTGCTCCGCCTGATGAACGCCGAGGACCGCACCGTCCCCGCCGCGGTGGCCGGGGAGCTGGTCCGGATCGCCGCCGCGGTGGACGCCACGGCGGCACGGATGGCGGCCGGTGGGCGACTGGTCTACGCCGGGGCGGGGTCCGCCGGGCGGCTCGGTGTGCTGGACGCCGCCGAGTGCCCGCCGACGTTCGGCACCGGTCCGGGCCTGGTGGTGGGCCTGATCGCGGGGGGCGGGACCGCCGTGACCGGGGCCGTCGAGGGCGCCGAGGACCGCCCGGAGCTGGCGGCGGCCGAGCTGGCCGCGCTCCGGCTCACCCCGGCCGACACCGTGGTGGGCGTCTCCGCCTCCGGCCGCACGCCGTACACGGTGGCGGCCGTCCGGACCGCACGGGCGGCCGGGGCGCTGACGGTCGCACTGGCGTGCAACCGGGGCTCGGCACTGGTGGCGGCGGCCGAGCTGGGGATCGAGGTGGAGGTCGGCCCGGAGGTGCTGGCGGGCTCGACCAGACTGAAGGCGGGCACGGCACAGAAGCTGGTGCTCAACATGCTGTCGACGGCCGTCATGGTCCGGCTCGGCCGGACGTACGGCAATCTGATGGTCGACGTCCGGGCCACCAACGCCAAGCTCCGCGCACGGGCCCACCGGATCGTCACGGAGGCCACCGGCGCCGACGAGGCTGCGGTCCGCCACGCGCTCGCCGCCACCGGAGGCCGGGCCAAGGACGCGATCCTGGTCCTGCTCGCGGACGTGGACGCGCCGACCGCCGCCCGGCAGCTCGCCGCCTCCGGCGGGCGGCTGCGCGAGGCACTGCACCCCCACCGTTAGGCGCTGTCCGGCCGATCACGGCCGGTCACGCGGGGCCATCCGTCCCGAGCGCCTCGCGCGCGATCTCGGCCCGGAAGCCCTCGATCAGGACGCGCAGCCCGTACTCGAAGTCGGCGTCGTGGTCGGTCATGCGCAGCACGTCGGCCGCCTCGCGCAGCAGCGGGAGGTCGCGCAGGGCCTCGTCCGGGAAGGGCGGCCGGGCGCGGTCGGCGGCGTCCTGTCGCCAGGCCTGCTCCTCGGTGACCCAGCCCATGATGTAGCGGTCGATGGTGAGCAGCAGCCGCAGCGCGGTGCGGGGCCGCAGGCCGGCCTGCCGGAGAGCACCCAACTGGGCTTCGACGGCGGGCAGTTCGTCTTCGGTGGGCAGCGTTCCGGCGTGCACCCGGGCGCCGTCGCGGTAGGCGAGCAGGGCGTGGCGCTTGGCGCGGGCGTCGGCGGCGAGCCAGTCCGGCCAGTGCCCCGGATCCGGGCTGCGGTCGGCCGGGAGGGCCTCGGCGAGCATCGCCTCGGCCATCAGGTCGAGCAGTTCCCGCTTGTTCTTGAAGTGCCAGTACAGCGCGGGTGACTGGACGCCGAGTTCGCGGGCGAGCCGCCGGGTGGTCAGGCCGTCGATGCCTTCCTCGTCGAGTACGCGCAGCGCGGTGCGAACCACCTCGTCGCGTTGCAGTGCCACCGCCGACCACCTCTCCGTTATCCGCTTGCCCACTCCACCTTATCGCCGATAAGTTCCGAGCTGGAATTTATCAGCGATAAGGAGAGCCGTCGTGATCGACGGCCCGAAGGGACCACCACCCCATGACCCCAGGAACGGACCGTCCCAGGTCCCGACTGCTGCCGAACACCGCGCCCTGGCGGTCCTCCCGCGACTTCCGCCTCACCTGGACGGCCGGCACCGTCACCCTGCTCGGCTCCGTCCTCACCATGACGGCGATCCCGCTCCAGATCGCCGACCTCACCGGTTCACCGCTGGCCGTGGGCGCGGTCGGCGCCGTCGAACTCCTGCCGACCATCGTGTTCGGCCTCTACGGCGGCGTCCTCGCCGACCGTGCCGACCGCCGCACCGTCGCCCTGGTCACCGAACTCGCCCTCGCCGCACTGAGCGCCCTGCTGCTCGCCAACGCGCTGCTCGGCACGCCCGCGCTCTGGCCGCTGTACGCGGCCGCCGGACTGGCAGCGGCACTGCAGGGCCTTCAGCAGCCCTCGGCGGAGGCGATGATCCCCCGGCTGGTGCCGCCCGACCAGCTGGTGGCGGCGGGCAACCTGCTCTCGCTGCGCTGGAGCATCGCCGGCCTGGCCGGCCCGGCCACCGCCGGGCTGCTGATCGCCACGGCCGGCGTCCCGGCCGCCTACCTGGTCGACCTCGGCACCTTCCTGGTCTCGATCGCCCTGCTGGCCCGGGTCCGGCCCGTCCCCTCGCAGCGGGACGCCGAGGCACCGCGACTACGGGAGTTCGTCGACGGCGCCCGGTACGCGGCCCGCCGCCCCGACCTGCTGGGCACCTACCTCGCGGATCTCGCGGCCACCGTCTGCGCCCTGCCGACCGCGCTGTTCCCCTTCCTCGCCCAGGAGTTGGACGCGGTGTGGGCGCTCGGCCTGCTCTACTCGGCCGCTGCGGCGGGCGGCCTGCTCGCGGCCGCCACCGGCGGCTGGACCGAGCGGGTGCACCGGCACGGCCGGCTGGTGCTGCTCTGCGCCGCCCTCGTCGGCGCGGCGACGGCCGCGGCCTCGATCGCCCCCGGCCTGTGGGCCGTCCTGCTCTGCCTGCTCGTCGCGGGCGGCGCCAACCAGATCGGCGACACGTTCCGCAGCGCGATCTGGAACCAGTCCATTCCGGACGAACTTCGGGGCCGCGCCGCCGGCCTGGAGATGCTGATCGGCTCCGCCGGGCCCGCCCTCGGGGACCTGCGGGCCGGCGGCCTCGCCGCCCGGCAGGGCATCCGCGTCGCGCTGCGCACCGGCGGCCTGCTCTGCCTGGCCGGCACCGCCGCCCTGTCGGCCGCGCTGCCCGCGCTCTGGCGCTACGACCAGCGCGACCAGCTGAACACCCCCGACCAACCCGACCAGCTCGCCCGGCGCGACCACCTCGACCAGCCCCACCAACCCGACCAACAACCCGCGCCATGACCGCCCACCTCGACAGCGGCGGACCGGGGCGCCGCCCCTCAGCCCCGGGCGGGCACCGTGGCGTGCCGGGCGATCAACGCGCCGAGCCGGCCCGGGTCGCCGGTGCCGCGCTTGGGCAGCAGGGTCAGCACGTGCGTCTGCTCGTCCCCGCCCAGCAGGACGGAGAGTCCGGGCGTCTCCAGGTAGTACGGAAGCTCCCGCCAGGCGAGTTCGGCGCTGGACACCGCGTTGGTGACGGTCACCCCGGCCTCGCCGAGGACGATCCGGAACTCACCCTTGTCCGCCGCCATCCGCCGCACCTGACGCAGTTGCAGCCAGGGCAGTCCGACCACCAGCAGCAGCGCGGCCGCGAGCATCACCAGCGCCGGTGGGCCCACCGTCCGGTCGGCGACCGAGAGCACCACCGCACCGGCCCCGGTGCAGGAGGCGGTCAGGTACCTCGACCGCCGGGACCGTCGACCCGCCGCCGTACCCCGGGCCCGGGCCGCGAAGGCCGCCCGGAAGTCCGCGGTCGTCGGCGTGTAGCGGACCTCGACCGACTCCTCCACCCGCTTGCCACCGTCCACCCGAACCCCCTCCGACGCATCTGCCGCCGGATGCTAGCAAAAGCCGTGTGCACCCGATCCATCACCCTCTCCGTCTCCTCCCGGTGACGCGATTCCGCCGCTCCCGGGCGGGCATCGTTGACCTCCCGCCGCACTCGACGGTTGGCTCGCCACGAGCCGGCCGCCGGGGAATTCGACGCGGCCGGCCGCACCCAGGGGAGGAACCGGATGACTCGCACACGTTCCGCACCACACCTGCTGCGCGCGGCCGGCGCGCTGACGGCGGCCGCGCTGGCCGCCGTCACGGTGGCGACGCCCGCCCAGGCGGACGCGCCGCGCGGCCGCACCGAACGGGTGTCCGTCGGGCTCGGCCAGAGGCAGCCCGACGGCGCCTCGGACGCCGCCGGTCTGAGCGCCGACGGCCGCTTCGCCGTCTTCACCTCGAAGGCCGCCAATCTGGTTCCCGGCGACACCAACGGCAAGTCGGACGTCTTCGTCCGGGATCTGTGGACCGGCCGGACCGAACGGGTCAGCACCGGCGCGAACGGCGCCCAGGCGGCCGACGACTCCTTCAACGCCACGATCAGCGGCGACGGCCGCTACGTGGCGTTCAGCTCCTACGCCACCAACCTCGCCCCCGGCGGGAACCTCGGCTTCGAGGACGTCTACGTCCACGACCGCTGGACGGGGAGCACCGAGCTGGTGTCCACCGGACACGACCCGGCCAAGCCGCAGGCCGGCCGGCAGTCCAGCCACCCGTCGATCAGCTGGGACGGCCGGTACGTCGCCTACCAGTCCAACCGCTCCGACCTGGCCCCCGGCACGGTCACCTGGACGGGCGGCAACATCTACGTCACCGACCGCTCGACGGGCGGGACCCGCCTGGTCAGCGTCGGCGCGGACGGAACCGAGGCGAACGCCTCCTCCGCCGAGCCGGTGATCAGCGGGGACGGCGGCTCGGTCGGCTTCATCTCGAAGGCCACCAACATCATCGGCCAGGACAAGCCCGGCGCCCTCGCCGCGAAGGCCGCCGCCGAGCTCGACGGCGTCTCCGACGAGGAGTTCGTCCGCGACTCCTTCCGGCACGACGACCAGCCGACGATCCTCAAGCCCCGCTTCTACCCGCTCTACGTCCGCGACCTCCGCGACGAGCAGAGCGTCCTGGTGAGCACCGACGGGGCGGGCGGCTACCGCGGGGCGGCCTCCCCGGCGCTCAGCCGGGACGGCCGCTACGCCGTCTACTCGGCGCTGCTCCAGGACGGCAACGGCCCCCGGGGGCACCACTTCGAGGTGTACGTCCGCGACCTGGAGGAGGACACCGAGACCCTGGTCAGCGCCGGGCTCCCGGGGACGAAGACCTCCGGCGACTCCTACCACGCGCAGATCACCGCCGACGCCCGCTGGGTCTACTTCGACTCCGACGCGGCGAACCTGGTGCCAGGGGACACCAACAACGCCGGGGACGTCTTCCGGCGCGACCTGCGGACCGGCCGCACCGAGCGGGTCAGCGTGGCGACGGACGGCTCGCAGACCGCCGGCGCCTCGGAGCGGCCGTTCATCGACGCCCTCGGCACCACGGTGCTGTTCACCTCCGAGGACGGCACGCTCGTCCCGGGCGACACCAACCAGGCCCCTGACGTCTTCCTCCGCCGGCTGCCGCTGCTCTGACCCGAAACCGACCGGGCCCGGCCCCGCTCACCGCACCGGCAGCAGATACCCCACACCGCAATGGGTTGCGCGGAGGTGCGGCCGGGCCGCCGGGCCCGCCCGCACGCCCCTCAGAGCAATGAACGCCCGCACGCCCCTCAGCGCGTGAGCGCCCGCACGCCCCTCAGCGCGTGTGCGCCCGCACGCCCCTCAGCACGTGACCGCCCGCACGCCCCTCAGCACGTGACCGCCCGCACGCCCCTCAGAGCGTGAGCGCCCGTGCCGACGCCCGGATCGGCGCCGGGAGTTCGGTGCCGCCGCGCAGATGGCGGTCCACCGCCGCGGCCACCGCCCGCCCCTCGGCGATCGCCCACACGATCAGTGACTGCCCGCGCCCGGCGTCCCCGGCGACGAAGACGCCCGGCGCGCCGGTGGCGAAGTCGTCGTCCCGGGCCAGGGCGCCGTCCGGGCCGGTGGTGAGGCCGAGTTGGGCGATCAGCCCCTGGTCCGGCTCCGGGCCGCTGAAGCCCAGCGCGAGCAGCACCAGCTCCGCCGGGATGCGCCGCTCGGTGCCGGTCCGGGGGCTGCGGTCGGCCGGTTCGGCCTCGGCGAAGCGGACGGCGGCCAGCCGGCCGTCCGGTCCGGCCTCGAAGCCGACCGTGGTCGCCGCGAACACCCGGGGACCGGCCGCCGCGGCCCCCGACTCCTCGTGCGAGGTGGTCTCCCGGTACACCTTCGGGTGGACGGGCCAGGGCTGCTCCGGCGCCCGGCACACCGGCGGACACGGGTTGATGTCGAGCTGGGTGACGGAGGCCGCGCCCTGGCGCAGCGCCGTCCCCAGGCAGTCGGCCGCGGTGTCCCCGCCGCCGACGATCACCACGTGCCGACCCTCGGCGGACACCGGCGGGGCCGCGCGGTCGCCCTCGTCGACCCGGTTCGCCCAGGTCAGGTAGTCGATCGCCTGGTGCACGCCGGGCAGGGCGCACCCCGGCACCGCCAGCTCCCGGCAGGCGGTCGCACCGACCGCCACCACCAGCGCGTCGCACCCGGCCCGCAGTTCCCCGGCCGCGAGGTCCCGGCCGACGAACACCCCGGTGCGGAAGTCCGTGCCCTCGGCCCGCATCTGGTCGAGCCGCCGGTCCAGCCGGTGCTTCTCCAGCCGGAACGGCGGGATCCCGTAGCGCAGCAGCCCGCCGGGACGGTCGGCCCGCTCGTACACCGTGGTGGCGTACCCGGCCCGGGTCAGCTGTTGCGCGGCGGCCAGGCCCGCCGGGCCCGAGCCGACCACGGCCACCCGCCACCCGGCGCCCCGATCGGGCGGCTGCGGCAGGTCCCAGCCCTCTTCCCAGGCCCGGTCGGTGATCGCCAGCTCGACGTTCTTGATCGCCACCGCCGCGCCGTCGATCGCCAGCACGCACGCGCTCTCGCAGGGTGCCGGGCAGAGCCTTCCGGTGAACTCGGGGAAGTTGTTGGTCGCCAGCAGCCGGGCGGCGGCGGCCCGCCAGTCCGCGTCCGCCACCAGCCGGTTCCACTCCGGCACCAGGTTTCCCAGCGGGCAGGCGTGGTGGCAGAACGGCAGCCCGCAGTCCATGCACCGGCCCGCCTGCCCGCCCACCACCGGCAGCGGCGTCCGCGGCTGGTACACCTCCCGGGAGTCCCCCAGTCGCTGCTGTGCGTCCCGCCGCTCGCGCTCGGCGCGCGGGGTGGTGAGGAAGGCCATCCGGTCTGCCATCGCGGCCTCCGGCGGGGTGTGCCGACAAGGACCCGGCGGCGCCCCCGGCGGACACGCCACCGTGTGGCCACCGTACGCCCCTCCCCGGCGCTGCGAAAGCCGCGGCCGGCACGGCCACCGGCCGGGCCCGGACCCGCCGGACGCCGCCGTGGGCGCGCCGGGGAGAATCGGGGCCATGACCCACACCGTGCTGATCGCCGAGGACGACCGGGCCATCCGCGACTCCCTCACCCGCGCCCTCCAGTTGGAGGGCTACCGGGTGAGCACCGCCGCGGACGGCGCGCAGACCCTGGCCGCCCTCACGGAGCAGCGCCCGGACCTGCTGGTGCTGGACGTGATGATGCCCGGCCCGGACGGCCTGGAGGTCTGCCGCCGCCTGCGCGCCGACGGCGACCGCACCCCGGTCCTGATGCTCACCGCCCGGGTCGAGGTCCCGGACCGGATCGCCGGGCTCGACGCCGGGGCCGACGACTACCTGGTCAAGCCCTTCGACGTGGACGAGCTGTTCGCCCGCCTGCGCGCCCTGCTGCGCCGCAACCCGCCCGAACCCGCCGGGGGCGTCCTCGCGGTGGCCGACCTGCGGGTCGAGCCGCACGCCCGGCGCGCCTGGCGGGCCGGGCAGGAGCTGGAGCTCTCCCGGACCGAGTTCGACCTGCTGGAGCTGCTGACCCGGCACGCGGGCTCGGTGCTCGACCAGGCCACGGTGTACGAGCGGATCTGGGGCTACGACTTCGGCCCCGGCTCGAAGAACCTCGCGGTGTTCATCGGCTACCTGCGCCGCAAGCTGGACCGGCCCGGCCTGACACCGCTGATCCACACCGTCCGCGGCGTCGGCTACACGCTGCGCGAGTCGTGACCGGCCGGGGCCGGTCGCGGCCGCGGCCGCTGTGGCCGCGCCCGGGGCTGCGCACCACCGTCTCGCTCGCCTTCGCCGCGATGGCCGCCCTGGTCGCGGTGCTGATCGGCGCGCTCGGCTACCACTCCGCCGCCCGGCTGATCCGGGACGACGAGGGCGCCGACTTCACCGCGGCCGTCCAGGCGGTGCACCAGCAGGTCGGCCGGGAGATGCTGTTCCCCGGCGACTTCAACGGCACGGGCGGCCTGAGCGAGGATCTGCTGCGCCCGATCCGGGTCACCTCGCAATCCCTCGGCCCCGACGGGGAGGTGCTGCCCGGCACCGCCCGGATCGACCTCCGGCCGACCCCGGAGGACCGCTCCCTCGCCCGCTCCGACGACCCCGGCCAGACCTCGTCCGGGCTCCGGCGCGTGCACGGCGACACCTACCGGGTGGCCGTGGTCTCGCTCGGCGGCGGCCGCGGCGCGGTCCAGATCGCCCAGCAACTGGGCCCCACCGAGCACCTGCTGGCGACGCTGCGGATCCGTACCGGGGTGTCGGTGGCGGTGGTCGCGGTGCTCGCGGGCGGGGCCGGCTGGCTGCTCGCCCGGCGGATCACCGGCCGGCTGGTCCGGCTCACCGACGCGGCCGAACTGGTCGCCGCCAGCGGACGGTTGGACGTTCCGGTACCGGCCGCCGGAACGGACGAGGTCGGCCGGCTCGGCCGGGCCTTCGACCGGATGCTGGGCCGGCTCGCCACGGCCAAGGAGAACCAGCGCCGGCTCGTCCAGGACGCCGGGCACGAGCTGCGCACCCCGCTGACCAGCCTGCGCACCAACCTCTCGGTCCTGCCCGGCCTGGACCGCCTGCCGCCCGCCGAACAGGCCGCACTGATGGCCGATCTGGCCGAGGAGGCGAGGGAGTTGACGCTGCTGGTGGAGGAGCTGGTGGCGCTCGCCGCGGACCGGAAGGCCGACGAGGAGCCGACCGAGCTGGTGCTGGCCGAGCTGGTGCGCGAGGCCGCCGCACAGGCCCGGCGGCGCAGCGGCCGGGAGATCACCGTGGACGCCGACGACACGGTGGTCACGGCCCGCCCGGACGCGCTGGCCCGGGCGGTGGGCAACCTGCTGGACAACGCCGCCAAGTTCGACCCGGCCGGGACGGCCCCGATCGAGGTGGTGGTGCGCGGCCGCCGGGTCGAGGTGCGCGACGGCGGGCCGGGGATCGACGAGGCCGACCTCTCCCGGGTCTTCGACCGCTTCTACCGGGCCACCGCCGCGCGCAGCCTGCCCGGTTCGGGGCTGGGCCTGGCCATCGTGCACGAGGTGGCCGGCTCGCACGGCGGCGAGGCCTTCGCCGCCAACCGGGACGGCGGCGGCGCGGTGATCGGCTTCACCCTCGGCCCGTAGGGCGTGTCCTCGACCTCCCGTCCGCGTGGCGGCTCCGGGGCACGCGCAACGCCGCCGGGCCCCGGGCACGCGGCAGCGCCCCGGGCCCGGCGGCGTCACGTCGGCCGCCGTGGGACCGCCCGTCAGACCGCCGTCAGACCGCCGCGAGCAGCCCGCGCCCGAGCCAGTCGGCGTTGTCCTTCACGCCCGGCAGGACGAAGAAGTACCCGCCGCCGGTCGGCGAGATGTAGTCGACCAGCGGCTCGTCGATGAGCCGGGTCTGGGTGGCCTCGAACTGCCGCACCACGTCCTGCTGGTAGCAGCAGAACACCAGGCCCATGTCCAGGTTGCCGGCCTGGTCGACGCCCCGGTCGTAGTTGAAGCCGCGGCGCAGGATGCGCGAGGTGTCGGTGTCGGCGGTGCGCGGGTTGGCGAGCCGGATGTGCGCCTTGAGCGGGATCGCCTTGCCCTCCGGGTCCTTGCCGTAGTCCGGCGCGTCGGTCTCCTGGCGGCCGTCCAGCGGCGCGCCGGTGTCGCGGCGGCGGCCGAACATCTTCTCCTGCTCGGCGAGGGTGACGCGGTCCCAGAACTCGATCAGCATCCGGATGATCCGGATCACCTGGTAGCTGCCGCCGGTCGCCCAGGCGGGCTCGCCCAGCCCGTCGGTGATCCAGATCAGCCGGTCCATCTCGCGGGCGGAGGTGGTGTCGGGGTTGACGATGCCGTCCTTGAAGCCGAGCAGGTTGCGCTGGGCGCCGTCCGGGCGGGACTCGCTCTGGAAGCCGTCGATCCGCCAGAGGATCTGCATCGCGCCGCGGGTGTGCCGGGTGATGTCGCGCAGCGCGTGCAGCACGGTGTCCTGGCGGTCGGCGCAGATCTGCAGCGAGAGGTCGCCGTGGAGTTCGGCGGCCTGCAGATTGTCGTTGGGGAAGGTCTTCATCGGGGCCAGCTTGGTCGGCTTGGCCTTGGCCAGCCCGTACCGGTCGTCGAACAGCGAGGCGCCGACGCCGACCGTGACGGTCAGGTTGTCGGTGGGCACGGTGGGGCCGAGGATGCCGCTGTCGGCGGGCGGCGCGCCGACGCCGAGGTCGGGCGGGGTGCCGCCGGCGGTGAGGAAGCGGATCCGCTCGGTCAGGGTCTTGAGGAGGTCCTCCAGGCCCTTGCGGTCCTGGGCTATCACCTGGCAGGACACGAAGGCGGCGTAGCCGGGGGCCGGGGTGGTGACGCCGGCCTGGTGGTCGCCGTGGAACGGGACGACTCCGCTCTTCGCCTGGCGGCTGTCCCCGGCGGAGGCCGGGCCGGCGGCCAGGGTGAACGCCCCGCCCGCCATGACGGCCGCTCCGGCGCCGGCGCCGAGGGCGGTCCGGACGAAGCTGCGGCGGGCCGGACCGGCCGGGCAGCCGCCCTCGGCGACGGCCGGGGCGGACGCGGCGGCGTGCGGGAACGGGCAGGAGCCTCCGGTGGCAGCGGTGTGGTCGGTCATCAGGCGGCCTTCCGGATCTCGAGCAGGGCGGGGATGGGGGCGAGGTCTTCGAGCAGTTGGCCGGTGGCGCCGTTGAGCTGGCGGCGGGCGTCGGCGGGGAGCTGCTCCAGTGCGGTCCAGCCCTCGGGCTTGTGGGCGGCGGCGACCAGATCGCCGACCCGCTTCATCCCGGCGTCGACGCGGGGGAGCAGCTGGGGGTCGCGCTCGTCGAGCAGCGGCTGCAGGACGGTCAGCAGTTCCCGGGTACCGGCCAGGTTGGCCTGGGCGGTGGCCAGGTTGGTGCCGCTGCCCTGGTCGGTGTCGCCGGTGAGCTCGAACTGGAGGGTGTTCTCCAGGATCTCGTGGGCGCGCAGCGGGAGGTCTCCGGGGTCGAAGTCCTGGCCGGGGAAGTCCTGCCCGAGCTTGGCGACGTCGGCGGCCAGCTGGTCGGCGACGGGCGTCAGGTCGGCGGCGGACTGGCCGTGCCACAGGCCGTACTCCAGGCGTAGGAAACCGGTGAAGTCCTTGTCCTGGGCCTTGTCGGCGAGCCCGTCGGGCCGGCCGTCGATCTTGCCGTCGAGCTCGGCGAAGGTGCCGTAGGCGGCGCCGAGCGAGGCGTACTGGAGGTGGGCGGTGAGCCAGTCGGCCTTGGCGGTGGCGAGGTCGCCGCCGTGGACGTCTGCCTGGAGCTTCTGGGTCTGCGTCAGCAGGGTCGCGAGGCCCTTGCCGACGTAGTCCTTGTAGGCGTCGAGCGGGCCCTTGAGGTCGTCCTCGGCGACCGGCTTGACGGCCTTGACCTGGCCGCCGCCGGTGACGTGCACGGCGGCCGAGGTGACGGACGTGCCGCCGGTGGGCACGCAGCGCCAGGCGTAGTCGCCGGAGCCGATGGTCGCGGTCAGCGCGCGGGTGGTGCCGGGGGCCAGGCCCTCGATCTCGCCGTAGACGGCGCCGCTGGCCGGGTTGACCAGGTAGACCTCGGAGACCTTGTCCCCGGTGTTGTGCATCTGGAAGACCTGCTGGCCGGGCAGCGGGGTGCTGAAGCCCTTGCCGCACTCCTGCTCGGAGACGGACACGGTGGCGGAGCTGCCCTGCTTGCCGTCGCTGACCGCGATCACGGCCCCGGCGACCACCACCGGCACCGCGACCAGCGCGGTCGGCACGGCCCAGCGCGGCCGCCCGGACCGCACCGGCCCGGCGGCCTCGGGCGCGGCCGCCCCGGCCTTCTCGCCCTGCGCCGCCTCGCCCTGCGCCGCCTTCCCGGCGGCCGGAGCGGTCTTGCCGCCGCGGACGCCCTCGACGAACAGCGTCATCACGATGCACAGGTAGGCGAGGTAGCCGACGACCTGGAGGACCGTCATGGTGACGGTCAGGTTGAGGGTGCCCTGCACCAGCGTGGCGTACCAGGACGAGGCGTCCAGGTGGCCGCTCAGGTCGAAGGCGTACGAGCTGCCGCCGCCGACCAGCCCGGACTCCTGCAAGTCGCGCAGGCCGTAGCCGAGCACGCCCGCCGCGACCACGATCAGGCCGGCGCCGGTGATGGTGAAGAACCGGGTGAGGTTCATCTTCAGCGCCCGCCGGTACAGGCCCCAGCAGAGGCCGGCCGAGAGCACCAGGCCGACGGCCGCGCCGAGCAGCGGCCCGGTGGACTCCCCGGCGGTGCGCACGTTGGTCCACAGGAAGAGCGAGGTCTCCAGGCCTTCGCGGCCGACGGCCAGGAAGCTGGTGAGCACCAGCGCGCCGGCGCCCATCGCCAGCGAGGCCTGGACCTTCTCCTTCAGCTCGGCGGAGAGGGTGCGTGCCGAGCGGCGCATCCAGAACACCATCGCGGTGACGAAGCCGACCGCGATCAGGCTCAGCACCCCGCCGAACGCCTCCTGGGCGTGGCCGGAGAGGTTGGCGGCGGTGAAGGTGAGCACCGCACCGAAGCTGAGGCTGAGCGCGATCGCCGCCGCGACGCCGGTCCACACCTGCGGCAACCGGGCCTTGTGCCCGAAGCGGACGAGCGTGGCGACCAGGATCGACACGATCAGTCCGGCTTCCAGACCCTCGCGCAGCCCGATCAGAAAGCTGGGAAACGCCTCATCCCACATGCAGCGGGCTCCTCCCCCGGTCACCCCGGGTCGTACCTGAACTCGGCGGCCCGCCGCGGGTGGCGGCGGCGCGGCACAGCCGAACGCCCCGGACACGAAGGTCCAGGGCGCTTCGACTTAGCTTAGGCAAACCTTAGAGCCGCCGTGGTCAACAGCACCCCCCGTTCAGGTAAGGGTTCGGTATGAGGGCTGCCGAGTCGGCCCGGCTCAGCCCCACCACTGCTCCGGCACCGTCTCCGGCTCCGCCGGCACCGCCACCGGTGCGGCGGCGGGCGTCACCAACAGCTCGCCGCCGGCCGTCTCGGCGACCAGGTAGCCGCACTCGCGCAGCACGACGGCGGCCGCACCGCTGACCGCCTCGCGCGCCCCCCGGGAGGGCGGCCCGTCCGGCCCCTCCCCCGGCGACCAGCCGACCGCCACCCCCGGCGGCCGATGGCCGATCCGCAGCAGGGACGGGCCCGGCCCGGCGTCGATCCCGGCGCGGGCGAGGGCCGCGGTGACGTCCTCGAAGAGTTCAGGGTGATCCACCATTGGCGCAGCGTAGGCCCGGGATCGCGCGACCTCCGGACGCGGCGCGCGCCGAAACGGTTCAGCGGCACCCGGGCGCAGCACCGCCACCCGTCCGGCGGCCGATCGGACGTCAGGACCCCCCGTCCGGCCCGACACGAGCGGCCGTACGGACCGATGGACGTGCACAGTCGGCCCCCTGCCGACAGCATGACAGAGTAAGCGCTCCATCACCCTGAGCAACGGGCCAGTGGGTCACCCGCTCCGCGTGCCGGTTCAGCCGGCGGGCCCGTATCGAGAGGTCCCATGATCACAACACTTCGCCGGCCGGCGTCTTTGCCGGCGGGCCTCCAGCCCGGCACGCCGAGGACGCCGGGGAGTCCGTCGTGAGAACCGACCAGCAGTCGCAGCCGGGACCGGTGACCAGCACGCGCGCCAACCCCGCGAACAAGGCCGAGGCCCTGGCCGACTGGACCGACGGCCGGGTCGGCATCTACTCCCTGGCCAAGGCCAATCTGCGCAAGATCTTCCCGGACCACTGGTCCTTCATGCTGGGCGAGATCGCGCTCTACACCTTCGTCATCATCATCATCACCGGCGTCTGGCTGACCCTCTTCTTCAAGCCGAGCATGGGCGAGGTCATCTACGACGGCTCGTACGTCCCGCTCAAGGGCATCCAGATGTCGGAGGCCTACGCCTCGACCATCGACATCAGCTTCGAGGTCCGCGGCGGCCTGCTGATGCGCCAGGTCCACCACTGGGCGGCGATCGTGTTCGTCGCCTCGATGCTGACGCACATGATGCGCGTCTTCTTCACCGGCGCGTTCCGCAAGCCCCGCGAGATCAACTGGGTCTTCGGCGCACTGCTGCTCTTCCTCGGCATGTTCGACGGCTTCATGGGCTACTCGCTGCCGGACGACCTGCTCTCCGGCACCGGCATCCGGTTCATGGAGGGTGCCGTCCTGGCCGTGCCGATCGTCGGCTCGTACCTGCAGTTCTTCATGTTCGGCGGCGAGTTCCCCGGCCAGGACATCGTGCCGCGGCTGTTCACCGTGCACGTCCTGCTGATCCCGGGGGTCATGGTCGGCCTGCTCGCGGCGCACCTGATCCTGGTCTTCTACCACAAGCACACCCAATTCGCCGGGCCCGGCCGGACCAACGACAACGTGGTCGGCATGCCGCTGATGCCGGTCTACATGGCCAAGGCCGGCGGCTTCTTCTTCCTGGTCTTCGGCGTGGTCGCGTTCATGTCGGCGATCGCCACCGTCAACCCGATCTGGGCCTACGGCCCCTACCGGCCCGACCAGGTGTCCACCGACGCCCAGCCGGACTGGTACATGGGCTTCTCCGAGGGCCTGGTGCGCGTGATGCCCGGCTGGGAGATCAGCGTCTGGGGCGGCCACACCCTGAACCTCGGGGTGTTCGTCCCGCTGATGGTCTTCCCGACCGTGCTGCTGATCATCTGGTGCTACCCGTTCCTGGAGGCCTGGGTCACCGGGGACCGCGGCGAGCACCACATCGCCGACCGGCCGCGCAACGCACCGGTGCGCACGGCCTTCGGCGCGGCCTGGATCGGCCTCTACCTGATCCTGCTGGCCGGCGGCGGCAACGACCTGCTCGCCACCCACTTCCACCTGTCGATCAACGCGATCACCTACGCGGTGCGCACCGGCTTCTTCGTCGTGCCGGTGGTCGTCTTCGTGGTCACCAAGCGGTGGTGCCTGGGCCTGCAGCGGCGCGACAAGGAGAAGGTGCTGCACGGCCGGGAGACCGGCGTCATCAACCGGCTCCAGCACGGCGAGTTCGTCGAGGTGCACGCCCCGCTCCCGCCGGGCCGGATGTACACCCTCACCGCGCACGAGCAGCCGCAGCCGGAGGACCTGCCGCCGGAGGTGGACGAGAACGGGGTGGTCCGCAAGGCCGGGCTGTTCGCCCGGACGAGGGCCAAGCTGTCCCGCGGCTTCTACGGCGAGGGCAGCCAGATCGCCAAGCCCACCGCCGAGGAGCACCAGGAGATCAGCAGCGGCCACGGCCACCACTGATCCCCGCGCACGCCCGAGGGCCCGCTGCGCCGTCATCGGCGCGGCGGGCCCTCGGGCGTGCCGGCGGATCGGCCCGGCTCAGGCCCGCAGGGCCGCCGGGACGACGGCGAACAGCGCCGCCGCCAGGGTGACGGAGAGGCAGAGCGCGGCCCAGCGGGCGCAGATCCGGCGGCACTCGCTGCGGTAGCGGGCGGCCAGCCGGCGGCAGCGCTCGACGGCGCGGTCGACGACCTCCTCGGCGTAGCGCAGCCGGTCGGCGGCGTAGGCCTGCTCCAGGCTCTCCCGCTCCGCGGCGGGCAGCCACGGGAACTGCCCGGCGAAGGCCCGGGCGTCCCGTTCGGCCGCCGCCACCTCGGCCTCCCAGGCGAGATAACCCTCCAGCCGGGCGATCTCCGCCCGGGCGTTCACCCGGCCGCCCGCGACGGGCCTGCCCTGCCGAGGGGTCCGCGCTCCCGGCGGACGCTGTCTGCCACCCATGACCGCTCCTCATGTCCTGTCGAGGTGTGCTGTCGGGACGTCCTGTCGAACCGTCCCGCCGAACCGGCGCGGGAGACCGCTCCGCAACCAGGCCACTACTATCAGTGACCAACCGGGTGGGCAGGGCGACTCGCCGAGCCGCCGCGCGACTCCTCGCAACCCCGCCGGGGCGGATCCGCCCGGGGTGTCGGATCCGAAAAAGTTGCGTGCCACGCAGTCTTGCGCGGCGCGCAGACTTCCGGGGAGAGTGGTGGTCATGACGAAGAGTCAGATCGGTCTGCGGGAACGGAAGAAGGCCGCGACCCGGGAGGCGCTGAGCTGGGCCGCACTGCGCCTGGCGGTGGAACTGGGCCTGGAGAACGTCCGGGTCGAGGACATCGCGGCCGCGGCCGGGGTGTCGCCGCGCACCTACAACAACTACTTCTCCAGCAAGGCCGAGGCCATCGTCTCCCGGCACTGCGACCGCATCCGGCTCGTCGGCGAGGCGCTGAGCGAGCGGCCCGCGGCCGAACCGCTCTGGGAGGCGCTCACCCGGGCCACCCTCGCGCCCTTCGACGGCGCGGCGGAGCAGCCGGACCCGCGGTGGACCGCCGCGGTGCGGCTACTGCTGCGCGAACCGGCCCTCCAGGCCGAGCTGGCCCGCGCCGGCGCGGACGCCGAGGCCGGGCTCACCGCGGCGGTGGCCGCCCGGACCGGGGCCGACCCCGGCGGCCTCCACCCCAGACTGGTCGCCGCCGGCGTCCTGGCCGCGCTCAAGGCGGCCAGCGACGTATGGCTGCGCGCCGACCCGCCGGTACCGCTGCAAACGCTCCTGGCGGAGGCACTGCGGCAGCTGGCGGCCGGCCTCCCCGAACCGTCGTCTTCGTGAACTCACCGTCGCACAGGGGGATTTACCATGACCCACGATGTCATCATCGCCGGCGCCGGCCCGAACGGGCTGATGCTGGCCTGCGAACTGGCGCTGGCCGGAGTCCGGCCGGTGGTGCTGGACCGGCTGGCCGAACGTTCGTCGGAGCAGAAGGCGAACGGGCTGGTCGGCCAGGTGATCCGGCTGCTGGACCACCGCGGCCTGTACGAGCGGCTCGGCGGCCCGGGCGCCCCGGTCCCGGTGCCCCGCTTCGTGTTCGGCGCGTTCCCGCTGGACCTCCGGGAGCTCGACGGCAACCCGCTGTACGCCCTGCCGGTGCCGCAGCACCGGATCGAGCAGGCCCTGGCGGAGCGGGCCCGCGAACTCGGCGTGACCGTGCACCACGGCCGCGAGGTCACCGGCCTGAGCCAGGACGCGGCGGGGGTGACCGTCGAGGTCCTCGGACCGGACGGGCCGGAGCGGCTGCGCGCCCGCTACCTGGTCGGCGCCGACGGCGGCCGCAGCACCGTCCGCAAGCTGGCCGGGATCGGCTTCCCCGGGGTCACCTCGCCCGACCCCGTCGCGCGCATCGCCCACGTGCGCCCGCCCGAGGGGCTGCGGGTGCTCGACACCGGTGAGGTGCTGCTGCCCGGCTGCCCGACGCCGTTCCGCCCGTTCACCCACACCCGCACCGCGCACGGCGTGTTCGTGCTCGCCCCGATGGGCCCGGAACTCGCCATGATGGCCACCATGGAGTGGGCCGGCCCGCCCGTCGACGAGACCGTGCCGGCCACGCTGGACGAACTGCGCGCCAGCGTCCGCCGGGTGACCGGCGCCGACCTGCCGCTCGCCCCGGCCGACACGCCCGGCGCGCACACCCCGCGCCGCCAGGTCGGGCACAACACCCGGCTCGCCGAGCGCTACCGCGAGGGCCGGGTGCTGCTGGTCGGCGACGCCGCGCACGTGCACGCCGCCACCGGCGGTCCGGGCCTCAACCTCGGACTCCAGGACGCCGCGAACCTCGGCTGGAAGCTGGCCTCCGACCTCCAGGGCTGGGCCCCGCCCGGCCTGCTGGACAGCTACCACCGCGAGCGGTACCCCATCGGCGAACGGGTCTTCATGCACTCGCAGGCCCAGATGGCCCTGATGTCCCCGGGCCCGGCCGTCACCGCCCTGCGCGCCCTGTTCGGCGAGCTGCTCGCGTACCAGGACAACCTCGGGCGGATCGCCGCGCTCATGGCGGGCAGCGACGTCCGGTACGACACCGACTGCCCGCACCCGCTCGCCGGCGGCTTCGCGCCGGACCTCCCGCTGACCACCGCCGCCGGCCCCACCCGGCTCGCCGAACTGGCCCGCGGCGGCCGGGCCCTGCTGCTCGACCTCGCGGAGGGCCCGCCACGGCTCGCCGACCTCGCGGCCGGTTGGAAGGGCCGGGTGGACGTGCTCACGGCCGACTGCCCGCAACCGCCCGCCGGCGCGCTGCTGGTACGCCCGGACGGCTACGTCGCCTGGGCCGCCGCTCGCGGGGAGGAGGATCCGGACGGGCTGCTGCGCGCGCTGCACGCCTGGTTCGGCGAACCGGACTCCGCCCGCTGCTGAGCACCCGCACCCGGACGCCCCACCGGCCCCGGTCGGGGCGGCCGGGGCCGGAGGGAGAGAATGGACCGCATGTCCCGACGTCACCCCGCGCCCCGCGCCTCCGCCTCCGTGCCCCGGCTGCTGCCCTCCTCCCCCTGCCCCTGCGGCCTGCCCGCCGCCTACGGCGACTGCTGCGGGCGGCTGCACCGCGGCCAGACGGCGGCCACCACCGCCGAGTCCCTGATGCGCTCGCGGTACAGCGCCTTCGCCGCCCAGGACGAGGCCTACCTGCTGCGCACCTGGCACCCGGACACCCGGCCCGCCGAGGTGGACTTCGACCCGGCGCTGCGCTGGACCGGCCTGGAGGTGGTGGCCACCACCGAGGGCGGCGCCTTCCACGCGGAGGGCACGGTCGCCTTCCGGGCGCACTGGACCGAGGGCCGCGAGCAGGGCGTGCTCACCGAACACAGCCGGTTCGTCCGGCACGAGGGCGCCTGGGTGTACCTCGACGCCCTCTCGCTCGGCTGATCCTCGGGGCCCTCGACGGGCGAACCCCTACAGGTAGTCGTCCAGCCGGCCGAGGGCGAAGCCCTGCGCGGTGACGTCGTTGACGACCTTGCGGAGCAGGTCCGGCATCGAGGCCTTCCAGAGGTCGGTGCCCCGGAAGTGGGTGAGGATGATGTCGCCCGAGTGGAGCTTGCGGTCGTCGTAGCGCCACTCCATGTGGTCCGGGAAGGCCTCCTCGTTCCACAGCGGCACCGCCTGGACCCCGCAGGACGCCGCCGCGCGCAGCGTGTCGTCGTTGTACTCGCCGTACGGGGGCCGGAACAGCCGGGGGCGGACGCCGATCTGCTTCTCCAGCTGGTCCTGCTGACGGCAGATCTCGTCGCGCTGGGCCTCGTAGCCGAGGACCTTCAGGTTGCGGTGGTTGATGGTGTGGTTGTTGATCTCCACCCCCTGGGCGTGCAGGTCGCGGAAGTAGCCGTAGTTCTCGCGGGCCAGGTAGTCGGAAACGTAGGTGCTGAGCGGGATGCCGAGTTCGTCGGCCATCCGGGAGAACTCCGGGTCCTTCTCGGAGCCGTCGTCGACGGTGAGGAAGACCACCTTCTCGTCGGTCGGCACCCGGTAGACCACCGGCGGTCGCCCCTCCTTGAGCTTCACGCCCTGCGACTGGGCGAGCACCGGCCTGGTCGCCGGGCGTGGCGGCGCCTTCAGCGGCGGGGCCTCCAGGCCCCAGCGGTGCGCGGTCTCCAGGGCCGCCCGGGTTTCCGACTCCCGGCGCGCGACCGCCTCGGTGCCGGCCTCCTCCTCCTTGCGGGCCAGGCCCGGCAGCACCGGCAGCGCCTCGGGCGGGCGGCCGACCCCGTGTTCGACGACGGGCACGGCACCCGGCGCGGGCGGGACGACGGCCGGCTGCGCGGGGTCGGCCGGCCCCGCGCAGCCGGCGGCGACGGCGGAGAGGCAGACGGTGGCCAGCAGACCGGTCCGCACACCTGCCCGAGCGCCGGCGCCGCGTCCCTGAATCCCTCTCAAACCCGCATTAATGCGATGATTTGATGATCTGTTCATAGACGCACTGCTCCCCCGCAGCGCACCCCCGCCAACCCCCTCATCACCCGTGCGGGGCAACGACGCGCCGGGCTCCTTGCCCTTCCTTTGCCGAACCGGCCGGGCACCCGAGCCGACCGGGCGGCCGTGCGAAACCCGATTGCGGACCGGGCCCGCGACCACCGATCATGCGCCCATGACCGACACCGCGCCCCGCACCGCCCGCCTCTGGTCCGTCGCCACGGCGGACGTCACCGCACCCGAGGCCCTGGCCCTGCTGCGCGAGTACTACTACGACGTGGCCAACCGCTACTACCGCCTGCACCTCGGCCGCGAAGGCACCCCCGAGGAACTGGAGTCGGGGCTGGCCGGCTCCCCCAGCGACGACCTCGCCGCACCGGACGGCCTCTTCCTGCTCGGCCACTACGACGGCGCGGCCCAGTCCTGCGCCGGGCTGCGCCGACGCGACGCCGACACCGTCGAGCTGACCCGGGTGTTCGTCCGCCCCGGCCTGCGCGGCACCGGCGGCGGCACCCGGCTGCTCGCCGCCGTCGACGAGGCCGCCCGCTCGCTCGGCGCCCGGCGGATCGTCCTCGACACCCGCCTCGACCTGGTCGAGGCCCGCGCGCTCTACACCCGCCACGGCTACCGCGAGATCCCCGCCTACAGCAGCGGCCCGTACGCCCAGATCTGGTACGGCAAGGAGCTGGCCGGCTAACCCGTCCGCGTCAGGGCGGCCGTCAGCTCCGCCGTCGAGGGCGGGTTGGCGCCGGGGCGGGAGACCGTCAGCGCGGCGGCCGTCACCGCCTGGGTGAGGCAGCCGGCGAGGTCGGCGCCGGCCGCGCGGGCGTGCAGGAAAGCCGCCGTGAAGGAGTCCCCGGCGCCGACGGTGTCGGCGACCGGCACCGGAACGGCTGCGGCCCGCGCGTGCCCGCCCCCGGCGGTGAGCGCGAACGCGCCGTCGGCGCCCAGGGTCACCGCGACCACGGCCGGGCCGAGGGCGAGCCAGCGGCGCGCGACCGCCTCCGCGTCCTCACCGGGGTAGAGCCAGGCCAGGTCCTCGTCGCTCGCCTTGACCACGTCGCTCAGTGCCACGCAGCGCTCGACCCGCCGCACGGCCCGCGCCCGCTCACCCATCAGCGCGGGGCGCACGTTCGGGTCGTAACTGATCTGCGCCCGGCCGCGCCACCGCTCGACCAGCGCCAGCACCGCCGCCGCGCCCGGGTCGGTGACCGCCCCGATCGAGCCGAGGTGGATCGCGCCCGGCGCTTCGGCGAGTTCGGTCGGCGGCAACGTCCAGCCGATGTCGAAGGTGTAGCGCGCCCGCCCCTGCCCGTCGAGACGCACCACGGCCGAGGGGGTCCGCGCCACCCCGGCGGCCCGGACCACCACCCCCACCGACTCCAGGTGCGCCCGGATCAGCCGGCCGTTGGCGTCCTCCCCGAGCTGGGTGAGCAGGGTGGCGGGCCGCCCCAACCGGGCCAGGCCGTAGGCGACGTTCGCGGGGCTGCCGCCGGGGTGGACGGTGTCCGGGGCGCCATCCGTGCGGACGATGTCGGCGACGCACTCGCCGATCACCAGAACGTGCGAATCGGGGCTGGTCACGGCGGCTCCTGGCATCCGGTACGCGGGCGTCGTCTCGGCCGCCAGCCTACGGGGTGCGCCCGGGCATGAAGGACGGCCGCCGGACCTGGCCAGGTTCTCCGACGGCCGTGGCCTCGTCCGTCAGGGGGCGAAGCACTTCGAACGTTAGCCAGCGCGCGGCGGCCCCGCCATCGCTGTAGGCCGTCCGGGGGATCCTCGTGTCGACAGCCGTCCGGGCGGCAGCGCCTGGCGGGCGCCCCGGTCCGCTAGGGTCCGTGCCCGGTGCGTCGCGCACGTACCGCCGCCCGGCCCCGCTCCTCACCGGGGCTCCCGAAGCCAGGACTCCCGAAGCCACGAGTCCCCCAGCCAGGCCCCCGAGGCCACGACTCCCGAAGTGCGGTGATCGCCCTGTCCAGGCCCCGTGTCGGCCTCGTCCTCCCGCTCGTGCTCAGTGCGGTGCTGCTGTCCGCCGGCACCCCGGCCGCCACCGCCGCGGACGGCCTCGGCGACCCGGTCTTCCCCTCACTCGGCAACAGCGGGTACGACGCGCTCGCCTACGACCTGTCGTTCGACTACCGCGCCGATACCCGCACGGTCGACGCGACCGCGGTGATCACCGCCCGGCCGTCCCGCACCCTGGCACACCTGGAGCTGGACGCGCTGGGCCTGACCGTGCGCGCCGTCCGGGTCGACGGGCGCCCGGCGGGGTTCGCCTCCCACGACGAGAAGCTGACCATCACCCCGCCCCGGCCCCTGCACCGCGGCACCACCGCGCGGCTGACCGTCGAGTACACCGCCGACCCGCGCGCCAGGCTCCCGCACACCGGCTGGGTCCCGACCCCGGACGGCTTCGCGGTGGCCGGCCAGCCGGACAGCGCGCACACCGTCTTCCCGTGCAACGACCACCCCAGCGACAAGGCCCGGTTCACCATCGCCGTCACCGCGCCCGACGGCCTGCTGGGCGTCGCCAACGGGGAGTTGACGCAGACCGAACGGCTCGGCGACGGCCGGACCACCCGGCGCTACGCCTCCCGCGAGCCGATGGCCACCGAACTGGTGCAGGTCTCCGTCGGGAACTACACCGTCCGCGAGCGCACCGGCCCGCACGGCCTGCCGCTGCGCGACGTCGTCCCGACCGCCCGGGCCGCCGACCTCGAACCCGCCCTGGCGCTCACCGCCGACCAGCTGACCTGGGCCGAGCAGCACCTCGGGCCGTTCCCCTTCGAGACCTACGGCCTCCTGCCGGCCGACACCGACGACCCCGCCGCGTTCGGCTTCACCGGCCTGGAGACCCAGACCCTCACCCTCTACAAGCCGAACTTCCTGCGCCAGCCCGAGTCCGCGATCGGCTCGCACCAGATGCACGAGTTGGTGCACTCCTGGTTCGGCGACAGCGTCTCCCCCGCCAGTTGGGCGGACCTGTGGCTCAACGAGGGGCACGCCGACTACTACGCCCTGGTCTACCGCTACGAGCGCGGCTGGCCGGACGCCTGGGGCCACACCACCCTGGTCGACCGGATGCGGGCCCTCTACGGCCTCGGCGACCAGTGGCGGCACGACTCCGGACCGGTCGCCGCTCCCAGCGCCGCCAAGCTCTTCGACAGCCAGCGCTACACCGGCGGCGCGCTGGTGCTGTTCGCGCTGCGCGAGCGGGTCGACGCCGAGACCTTCGACCGGATCGAGCGCACCTTCCTGCGCGAGCACCGGTACGGCACCGCCACCACCCGGGACTACCTGCGCACCGCCTCCGAGGTCTCCGGCCAGGACCTCTCCGGCTTCCTCACCGACTGGCTGTACGGGCTGCGCACCCCGCCGATGCCCGGCCACCCCGACTGGACGGTCACCCCGGTGACCTCGGACCCGGCGGCCGCCGCCCGCGGTGTCCCCACCGAGGCGCCGCACGGCTCCGGGACGCTCTGACCCACCGCCACCCGGTCGGCCCGGTCCGTGGGTCCGCCGCCCCCTGCGTCCCACCCGTACGCCCCTGGCGCGCCGCATCGTGCGCCCGGACGCCCCGTGAGCGCCTCTGGCCGGACGGGCCCGACGCGGCCATCGTGGTGCCCACGGCCCGCCCGCCGCCCGGCCGAGTCCCGGCCGGCTCGCGGGCCGTCCAACCTCCCCGCGCCGGCCGGCCGAAAATCCCCGTGCCCGGAAGACAACCCGAAACACCGTCCAGCACGTTCATCAGCTGTGAGTAGGACACCACGATCGCGGCCCAGCAGGCCGCCACGGCTGACAGGGACGACACGGACACCATGGCGGGGACGGCGGGATGAGGGATGGCACACCGGACTTCGAGGAGTTCGTCTCCGCCTGCGGCCCGAAGATGCTGCGGGTGGCCTGGCTGTTGACCGGCGACCCGCACCAGGCGGAGGATCTGCTGCAGACCGCGCTCGCCAAGATCTGGCCCAAATGGGACCGGATCTCCATCGACCGGCCCGAGGCCTACCTGCGCAAGGTGCTGGTCAACTGCAACGTCTCCTGGTGGCGCCGCCGCTGGACCGGCGAACTGCCGCACGGCGAACTGCCGGAGCCGCCGCCGGCGAGCGCGGACCCGTACGAAGGGGTGGTGCTCGGAGAGGTGGTCGCCCAGGCCGTCCGCGCCCTGCCGCCGCGCCAGCGGGCCGTGGTGGTGCTGCGCTTCTTCGAGGACCTCAGCGTCGAGGAGACCGCCGAGGTCCTGGGCTGCAGCACCGGCACGGTCAAGAGCCAGACGCACCGCGCGCTCGCCGCGCTGCGCGGCCGGCTGCCGGCCCGGGAACTGCTGCTGGCGGGGGGACCCCGTGATCGGTACTGACCTGCTGGACCCGGACGACCCGAGGCCGGACGGCGGTGAGGGCGAGGAGCTGCGGATCCTGCTCCACCAGGCCGTACCGGAGCTCGCCACGCCCGAGGACCGGATGGAACGGGTGCGCGCCCGCGCCATCGGCACCCGGCGCCGACGGCGGGCCGCCGGGCTCGGGGCCGGACTGACCGCCGGGCTGGTCGCCACGGCGCTGGCCGCCGCGCCCGCGATCGCGCCCACGCCGGAGCGCGGAGTGGGCGCGGGACTGGGGACGGCTGCGGGACCGGGGGTGACCGGACCGGCCGAAACGGTGCCGGGCGGGGTACCGCCCGCTCCGACGATCGGCCCCAGCGCGACACCGACCACGATGCCGACGCCCGGATCGCAGGTCCACTTCTCGTCGTACCCGAACCTGGCGCTCGACCTGCCGAGCGGCTGGTACAGCCAGAGCACCTTCAACGGCGACCCCCGGAACGGCATCGGCTACCTGGCCACCGGGCCGATCAGCCCCACGTCCCCCTGCCGGACGGCGGGCATCGCCTGCCCGTCCAACACGCTGCTGCCCGTCGGCGGCGCCCTCCTCTCCCTCCGGCTGGTGGACCAACCGGACCTGGTCGGGAAGTTCACCAGCTCATTGGCCGTCACCTCCGACATCACGCTCGACAAGGAATGCCTCACACGCGGCGGCACCCGAGAGCTCATCGGCCATCGGGCCGTCGCCCGGACCGGCA
The DNA here is from genome assembly GCF_040684355.1 of Kitasatospora sp. NPDC091276. Taxonomy (NCBI): domain Bacteria; kingdom Bacillati; phylum Actinomycetota; class Actinomycetes; order Kitasatosporales; family Streptomycetaceae; genus Kitasatospora; species Kitasatospora sp. NPDC091276. The sequence continues at coordinate 135,765 of NZ_JBFBFU010000018.1, forward strand.
CGCTGGTGCTGATCCAGCTGACGGCCTGCCTGCGGGAGCCGTCGCACGTGACGATCCAGCAGGTACAGCAGGTGCTGGACTCGATCCGGACCTCCGAGGGGAACACTCCCTCCTCGACCACGACCCGCTGAGGACCGTCCGGGCCGACCTGGCCGACCCGGCCGACCTGGGCTCAGTGTCAGTGGCTCCTGCTAGCGTCCCGAGCACGATCAGAGAACGGGGGTCCTCTCATGGATGGCGAGCGGCGACGGGTAGCTGCCGGGGGCTGCGACCGGTGGACGGCGCGGTGGTACGGCGCGGGCGGCGGGGCGGCCCTGCGCGGTGCGGACGCCCGGCCGATCACCGGCGGGCTGATACCCGGGGTCGGGTCGGTCTCCTCGGGTGCCGCCGGGCGGGCGTTCCACCGGTCCTGACGCGGCCGTGACACGGCGGTGCGGGCCCGGTGCCGTGCCGGGCCCGCACCGGGCGGTTCAGTACCGGGCGGGTCAGTACCGCAGGACGGCCGCGATGTGGCCGCGGGCGTCGAGTTCGCCGGTGGGGACGAACTGCACCTTGGCGCCGGTGTCGAGGGCGCGCTCCACGATCTCGTCGACCATGTCCTCGCGGACGTCGGGCTCACCGGCCGCCGCCGGGACGAGGTGGTTGTCGGTCACCCGGACGGGCTGCCAGTAGTCCTCCTCCACCGCGACCAGCGCGGCGCGGCCCTCGGCGACGGTCTGCCAGACCTCGTCGATGCCGGCGGCCAGGCCCTTCACGCCCTGGGCCTGGTCGAGGCGCTCGTGCAACTCGGTGACGGCCTTGCTGCCCTGCTCGGCGACCGTGGACCGGACGGCTTCGGCCACCGCGGCGGCGGCGTGGCCGAGGCCGCCGTGCGAGACCTGGGCGGTGGCCCGCTTGGCAGCGGTGCCGACCTCGTCGAGCAGGGAGATCGCGGCGGCCTCGCCGAGCACGTACAGCGGGCGGTTGTCGGCCTCCAGCACGGCGGCCAGCGCGGTGTCGGCCGAACGCAGGAAGCGGCGGGTCTCCTCGTCGCGGAAGGTGCTCGGTACATCCCCGATCCGCTCCTGGCGCTCGACGTCCCAGTCCGGCCGGACCTGGTCGAGCGGGAAGGCGGCACCCGTGTGCTCGGCCAGGTGCGCCCCGCTGCCGCTGAACAGGGCGACCCGGTCGGCGGCGACGGTCAGCACCCAGTAGGGCGCACCGGCGGTGTAGGCGGAGACCAGGTTGCGGGTCAGGAAGGTTTCGGACAGCACGACCCGGGAGGGCACCGGGCGCGGCAGGGACCACACCTGGTGCTCACCGGGGGCGGCGTAGATCACCAGGCCGTCCTCGGCGTGCACGAGGTCGACCTCGGTGAGCGCGCGGTCCAGCTGCTCGACGACGTCCAGCCGGTCGGCCCGGCTGACCGCCTCGTCGGCGTGCAGCCGGTTCTTCGCCTCGGCGACGAGGTTGCGCAGGCGGACCGGGTCCTGGGTGTTGTCGGGCTCGCTGCGGTGGGTGGGCAGCAGAACGGAGACGGCCGGGTAGCGCCGGGGGCGGCGCAGCTCGGCGAGGACGGCTGGCGTGAGCTCGGCTGCGTGCATCGGGTGCCCTTCGTGTCGCGGTGGGGGGTCCTGGTCGATGAGACCGACGTCGATGAGACCGAAAGTGTGGTGATTCAACCGATTTGCCGGAATCATTCCCGACCCCTCCCCATCCCACCGCCCTCCCACGCCTCCCGCCACCGGAAAAGGCCCGGGGCCCGACAGCCCGTCCGGGGCCCGCGGCGCCACCGTTCGGCCGACCGGCCGTCACCGGGCTGCGGCTGTGCCGCGGCCCCGGCCGCACGGCCACGGACGAGGGAATCCGCCGCCGTCCTCGTAACCCGCCCGGCGGATCGTCGTTGGACCCGCCATGAAGAAGCGCAGCATGCTCGCCGTCGCCTCGCTCGCCGTGGGTTTCGTGGCCTCGCTCACCGCACCGAGTGCGCACGCCAGTGCCGTCGGGGGGCAGGACGGACTGTCCGGGTCGCTGACCAGCGCGCCGGACGCGTTGCCGGGGCAGGTCGGGGACGCGGGCGGTGTGGTCGGGGAGGCGACCGGGTACGTGACGGGCTCGGCCGACGGACTGGTCGGTGTCACCCCCGCCTAGCTCGCGGCAGCGCGACAACGCGGCGGTACAACGGTGCTGCGGTACGACGGTGCTGCGGTGCGGTGTCAGGACAGCGGGGAGCCGAGGTCCTGGGTCCAGTAGGTGCCGGCGGGGCCGGTGGCCAGACCGACGCCGACGTCCTTGAAGCCGCAGTCCAGCATGTTGGTCTGGTGGATGCCGCCGTCCATCCAGTGGGCGACCACCGTGGCGGGGGACGTCGGCCCCCGGTCGAGGTTCTCGCCCCACTGGGACCAGCGGTAGCCGACGGCCGTCAGCCGGGCGTCGGTACGGACGCCGTCCGGGTTGACGTGGTCGAAGAAGCCACGGGCGACCATGTCGTCGGCGTGCTTCTGGGCGGCCGCGTGCAGCCGCGGGTCGATCCGCAGGGGGGCGCAGCCCGCCTTGCCGCGTTCGACGTTGACGAGGTCGACGAGTTGGCGCTCCGGGCTGGGCGGCGGCGGGGCCACCGACCGGGTGGCGGTGGGTGACGGCGTCGCCGTCGGTGTCTCGCTGGGGGTCGGCGTGGGCGTGGCCGACAGGGTGACCGGGGCGGCGGCCGGGGTCGCGGGGGGCACCGGGGCGACGGGAGCGGCGGCCGGGGTGGTGGGTACGGGGGTCGCCTCCCTCGGGGTGTCGGCGGGGTGCGACCAGACCAGGGCGAGGGTGGTGACGGTCACCACCGCCACCGCACCGCTCGCCAGGACGGCCTTGCGCGCGGCGGTCCCGGCCCAGCCCGCATGGGTGCTCGCGGCGGTCGGGGCGGTGGTGGCGACGGTGGCCGCGGTGTGCTGGAAGTGCAGCAGCGCGGGCGATCCGAGCGGGATCGGCACCAGGGCGAGGCCGGCCAGCAGTCCTTCGGCGGGGAAGAGGTCACGGCCGAGGCGGTCGCAGGTGGCGCAGCCGCGGATGTGGCGGGCGATGCGCTTGCGCCACACGGAGTTGGGGGTGCCGTCGAAACCGGTGGTGACGTCGGCGAGTTCGGGGCAGCGCGGGTAGGCGCCGAGGGCGCGGACGACGATCCGGCCGGCTTCGAGCTGCTTCTTCATCCGCTGCACGCGGACGGCGGTGTGCTGCGGGGTCAGGTCGAGGGCTTCGGCCAGTTCGGCGCGGGTGAGTTCGCCGCTGGCCTCCAACCACCAGAGGGCGAGGAGTTCGCGGTCGTCGGGGTCGAGCCAGCGGGTGGCCTCGGCGACTTCCCGGCGCTGGCCGGAGAGGCCGAGGCGCAGGACGGTGAGGTCGGTGAAGTCGGCCCTGGGGTCGGCGAGTTCCCAGGTCTCGTCGAGGCCCCCGACGGTGGGCTGCTGCTGGCCGGCGGCGTGGCGACGACGGATCTGGTTCATCGTGATGGCGACCAGCCAGGAGCGGAAGGACTCCGGCTCGCGCAGCCCGTCCAGGCCGTCCAGGGCGCGGATCATGGTCTCCTGGGCGACGTCGTCGACGTCGGCGTGACCGTCCAGGGCGCGCCCGGCGACGTTGTAGACGAGCGGCAGCCAGGCGGCGACCAGCGCCTCCTGGGCCTGCCGGTCGCCCGCCTGGGCCGCGCGTACCAGGGTGGTCCCGGTCCTGTTCTGCACGTCAGCGTTCATGGTCCGCACTCCGTCTTGCCGTGTTCCGTTCGCCGCTGCCTCCTCGGAGACCTGTGGTGAGTGATCAGATAACAACAATTTGCGCGGAATCGGAAAACGGACCCTGCCGGAGGGCCGGTCAGGCCGGGGCGGCGAAGACCTGGGTCCACCAGGGGCCGCCGGAACCGGTCCGCACACCGACCCCGAGCTGCTTGAACGCGCAGTTCAGGATGTTCGCACGGTGACCGGGGCTGTTCATCCAGGAATCCATCACCGCGGCCGGGTCCTTCTGGCCGCGGGCGATGTTCTCGCCCCAGGTGCTCCAGCGGTAGCCGGTCACCTCGATGCGGTGGTCGGCGTGGTCGCCGTCGGGGCTGGCGTGGTCGAAGTAGTTGCGGTCCGCCATGTCGTCGCTGTGCGACTGGGCGGCGCCGGCCAGCCGGGGCTCGGCGCTGACCGGGCCGCAGCCGGCCTTGGCGCGTTCGACGTTGACCAGGTCGACGACCTGCTGGGCGGAGGAGGGCGCGGCGCCGCCGCCGACCGGGGTGGGCGCCGAGGCGCTCGTGGGGGCGGGGGCACCGGTGCGCTGCGCGGCGGCCGGGGTGCCGGCGGACTTGGCGGGAGCGGTCACGGGCGTGCTCGGGCTCGGCCTCCCGGTGGCCGTCCGGGTCGGCGTCGCGGTCGCCGGGGCCGTCGGGGACGCCGGGGCGGCGGGGGTGGTCGCGGCGGCACTGGTCGGGGCCGGTGCCGGGTCGGTGGCGGCCGGGGTGACCGGCGGCGCGGCGACGTCGGGGCCCGCTCCCCCGGCGCCGGGGACCTGGATGCCGTCGTGGGTGCCGGCCTCGGCTGCTATCAGGGCGGCGTCCGCCGCCAGCGCCTGGCCGGTGGCGTCCCGGTCGGCCTGCTTGCCACCGTAGGCCGCGTAGCCGGCGCCGACCAGGGCGGCGAGCAGTCCGGTGCCGGCCACGGCGGCGGCGACGGCGGCGACCGGGCCGACCGGACCGCGCCGTCCGGCCCGGCGGGCCCGGCCTCCGGGGCGTTCCGCGTGCCGCTGGGCGGCCCGGCGCGCGGCGCGGCCGCCGGGTCGGCCGGAGGCTCCGCTCCGTGCACCGCTCTCGGCACCGTTCGCCGGGAGGATGGTCGTCCTGTCGTCGCTGTTCACGTGCCCACGCTTTCTGTCCGGGTCGGCGGGTCGGGTGCCGACACCTGGGAGACCACCCGGCGACGCCCCGATAACAGAAAGTCCGAACGAATGTCCGGCGGCAGGGCCGCGGGCCCGGCCGCGGCCGGGCCCGGGGCCCGCTCCCGAGGCACGCCCTCAGGCCGCCCGGCCGCGGGTCACGGGGCGTCCGGGGCCATGTCGTAGGTGACGAACATGGTCCGGGTGGCGACCTGGTCGTACTTGCTGCGGGCGCGGTGGTTGTCGTCGGCGGTGATCCAGCGGACGGTGTTCCAGCCGCGCTCGGCGGCGATCGCCCGCAGCCGGGCCAGCAGCTGGTCCACCGCGCCGCCGCCGCGCACCTCGGGCGCGACGAACAGGTCGTCGAGGAAGCCTCCGACCGCGCCGTGCAGGGGGCGGGCGAACGGGCGGTAGTGGGCGAGTCCGACCGGCGTGCCGTCGCCGCCGCGGACCAGCAGGCCCTCCAGTTCGTGGTCCGGGTCGTGGAGCCAGGACCAGACCAGTTCGGCCTTCTCCTCCGGCATCGGCAGCCGGTAGAACGCGCAGTAGCCGCGGAAGAGTTCGCGCCAGGCGGGGTAGTCGGCGCGCTCCGGCGCGCCGACGCTCCAGCGGGTCGTGGTGGTCAACTCGGTCTCCCTCGATCGGGCGGGCGGGCCCCGGGGTCGCCGGGCCGCGGTGTGGCGCCAGCATGACGGGCCGTCGGCTCCGCGCCGAGCTCCACCACGGCCAAGACCGGCCGCCCGCGCACTCCACTCCGGCACGGTACGGGCGCACCGCCCGCCGTGCGGTGGCCGGTCGGGTGGCCGATCCTGGACGCCCGGCCACGCACCACCCGAGGAGCGCCATGCGGCTGCGGCACCTGGCCCAGACGTCCCGCGCCGTCGCCGCCGAGCCCGGACGGCGGGCCAAGACGGCGCTGCTCGCGGACTGCCTGCGCGCACTGGGCCCGGCCGAGGCCCCGGCGGCCGTGGGCCTGCTGTCGGGCGAGTCGCGGCGGCTGCGCACCGGCGTCGGCCCGGCGGGCCTGCGCGACCTGCCGCCGCCCGCCGCCGAGGCCTCGCTCGACGTCCGGGAGACCGAACGGGAGCTGGAGCGGATCGCCGGGGTGCACGGGCCCGGCGCGCAGGCCGAGCGGCGGCGGCTGCTGGCCGGGCTGTTCGCCCGGGCGACCGAGGTCGAGCAGGCGTTCCTGCGCGCGGTGCTGGTCGGCGAGCTGCGCCAGGGCGCGCTGGACGCGCTGGTCGGCGACGCCGTCGCCCAGGCGGCCGGGGTGCCCGCGGCGGCGGTGCGCCGGGCGCTGATGTTCCGCGGCTCCGCCCGGGCGGTGGCGGAGGCGGCGCTGACCGGCGGGGCGCCCGCGCTGGCCGCGTTCCGGCTGGAGGTGGGCCGGGCGGTGCGGCCGATGCTGGCCGCCTCCGCGCCCGACGTGGCCTCGGCGCTGGAGCGCACCGGCCCGGCCGCCCTGGAGTGGAAGCTGGACGGCGTCCGGGTGCAGGTGCACCGGGACGGCGCGGAGGTCGCGGTGTTCACCCGCGGCCTGGACGACATCACCACGCGCGTCCCCGAGGTGGCCGAGGCGGCGCTCGCGCTGCCGCTGCGCTCGGCGGTGCTGGACGGCGAGGCGATCGTGCTCGGGCCCGACGGGCGGCCGCGCCCGTTCCAGGAGACCGCCGCGCGCACCGCCTCCCGGCGGGATCCGGAGCGGCTGCGCGCCGAAGTCCCGCTCAGCGCCTTCTTCTTCGACCTGCTGCACCGGGACGGCGAGGACCTGGTGGACCGCCCCGGCCGGGAGCGGTGGGCGGCGCTGGACGAGGCGGTGCCGGAGGGCCTGCGGGTGCCCCGCACCGAGACCGGGGACGGCGAGCGGGCACTGGCGTTCTTCCGCGAGACCCTGGCCCGCGGTCACGAGGGCGTCCTGGTCAAGGACCCGGCGGCCGGGTACGCGGCCGGGCGGCGCGGCGCCGGCTGGATCAAGGTGAAGCCCCGGCACACCCTGGACCTGGTGGTGCTGGCCGCCGAGTGGGGCAGCGGCCGGCGGCGCGGCCTCCTCAGCAATCTGCACCTGGGCGCCCGGGCGGCGGGCGAGCCCGGGCTGGGCCCGTGGGTGATGCTCGGCAAGACCTTCAAGGGCCTCACCGACGAGACGCTCGCCTGGCAGACCGCCGAACTCCTCGCCCGCGAGAGCGGGCGGGACGACTGGACGGTGCGGGTCCGGCCGGAGCTGGTCGTCGAGATCGCCTTCGACGGTCTCCAGCGCAGCCCCCGCTACCCGGCGGGGCTGGCCCTGCGGTTCGCCCGGGTGGTGCGCTACCGGCCGGACAAGAGCGCCTCCGAGGCCGACACCGTCGCCACCGTCCGGGAGATTGCCGCCGCCGAGGGGCTGTGAGCCGTCCTTTGGCGGAGTAACGTCAATTTCAAACCCCCTTTGCGGCGACGCTGGACCGGCTCCGACCCGAATCGGCCATTCTGGACGATCCCCGCATCGCCCCTCCGTGGACGCAAGGGTGACGGTTAGGTTGGCAATGACAACGAGAGGCGGCCGCCGGACGCCCGGCGCCGCACTGGCGAGAGGTGCTCGACCATGAAGGTGAGCGTCGACCGGGACCGCTGCTGCAGCTCCGGGATGTGCGTCCTGAACGCTCCGGAGATCTTCGACCAGGACGAGCAGGACAGTCTGGTGGTCCTCCGTCAGACCGAGTTCAAGCCCCCGCAGTTCGCCGTGCTGAGGCTCGCCGCCGAGCTCTGCCCGGGCGGCGCGATCACCGTCACCGAGGAGGACTCCGCCGAGGACGCCGGCTGACGCTCCCGCCGGCTCCCGACGGTCCCCCGCCCGCGCCGACCCCGGCCACCGTGACGACCGCCGCTCCCGGCCGCCGTCGCGCGAACCGTCGGCCCCGGCGCCACCCCACCCACCCGAGGACATTGCGACGCAAGGAGACCCCACCTTGACGAGCACACCCACCGCCCGGACCTTCCCGATGCCCGCCCCGCGCGACGCCGGCTGTCCGTTCAGCCCGCCGCCCGCCTACACCGAGGCCGCCGCGACGGCGCCCATCACCCGCGCCGCCCTGCCCGACGGCGAGTCCTGCTGGCTGGCCACCGGCTACGCCGAGGTCCGCACCATCCTGTCCGACCGCCGGTTCAGCGCGGACGCCCGCCACCAGGGGTTCCCGATGCTGGTGCCCGGCCGCCGGGAAGCCCTCCTCGCCAACCCGAGCTTCCTGCGGCTCGACGACCCCGAGCACGCCCGGCAGCGCCGGATGGTCACCGGCGACTTCCTGGTCAAGCGGGTCGAGGCGATGCGCCCCGGCATCCAGCAGATCGTCGACGAGGCGCTCGACCGGATGACCGACGGCCGGACCGAGGCCGACCTGGTCGCCGACTTCGCGCTGCCCGTCCCCTCGCTGGTGATCTGCCTGCTGCTCGGCGTCCCGTACGAGGACCGGGACCGCTTCCAGGGCCTCAGCCGGACCCTGCTCAACAAGCACAGCTCGGCCGAGGAGGTTCAGGCCGCCTCGGACGAACTGCGCGAGTACCTCGGCGGCCTGGCCGCCCGCAAGCGGGAGGAGCCGGGCGACGACATCCTCAGCCGGCTCGCCGTCCGGGACGACCTCACGCCGGGCGAGGTCGCCACGACCGGCATCCTGCTGCTGATAGCCGGGCACGAGACGACCGCGAACATGATCTCGCTCTCCACCGCCCTGCTCCTCGACCAGCCCGAGCAGATCGCCAGGCTGGCCGACCCGGCCGCGCTGCCCGGCGCCGTCGAGGAACTGCTGCGCCACCTGACCATCGTGGACCACGGCCTGCCCCGGGTCGCGCTGGAGGACGTCGAGCTGGGCGGCACCGTGATCAGGGCCGGGGAGGGCGTGATCGCGCTGATCTCCACCGCCAACCAGGACGAGGAGATGTTCGGCGGCGCCGACCTGCGGCCGGCCGACCAGCTCGACCTCGACCGGGACGCCCGGCGGCACATGGCCTTCGGCTTCGGCGTGCACCAGTGCCTCGGGCAGCCGCTCGCCCGCGCCGAGCTCCAGATCGCCCTGGCCACCCTGTTCCGGCGGCTGCCCGGCCTGCGGCCGGCGGCCACCGGGGAGGGCCGGAAGTTCCGCTCGGAGGCGTTCATCTACGGAATGCGGTCGCTGCCCGTCACCTGGTGACGGCTGTCGGACGGAGGGCGGGGCCGGCCGACGACCAGGGCGTCGTGTCTGGCAACGCGCGCCCGGCGGGAATTGTCAGACCCGCCCTAGCCCGTTCGGCTGGCCCCGGGGCCGGGGCGGGGGCAGGCTGGGGGGTGAGAGACAGACCCGGCCCTGCCGCACCCCGGCTCGGAGCGCGCCCGGACCGGCCGAGGAGACGGAGCCCGCCATGACCGACATGAGCGAACGGGCCGGGATGAGCACGGACCGTGACGAGGACGTCCGCGCCGCGGATCCCGAAGAGGGCATCACCTCGATGCAGAACCTGCACGCGCAGGACACCTCCCAGGCGGAGGGCGAGCCCACCCTGGAGGAGTCCGGTCCGGACCGCTGAACAGCTGTGAGCACCCGACCGCCCGGTGGGACCGGGCGGTCTTCGCGACCGCAGGTGTCGCTGCCCGGGCAGCGACTCACCGGCGGGGGAGGATAAGCGCATGACCGAACACGATCAAAACGGCAGGCAGGCCCGACCGCCCGTCGACCCGCGCACGTCGTGGGCGACCTGGACCACGCAGTCGATCATCAGCGGACCCGGCGGGGTCACCACCACCGAGATCGGCCCCATCTCCGGCGACCTCACCGTGCACACCACCTGGGTGGACGGCGAGGCCCGGCTCACCGTCCAGTACACCGGCGCCTTGGACTGGTACACGGTGACCGGCAGCCCCGTCCCGGCGGCGGACGAGACCACCGCGCGGGCGATACACCAGGCGATGGTGAACGGCGTCAAGGCCGGCCGGGGCGCGGCCGCCCCGGCCCCGCCGGACAGGCCCTAGCTGTTCAGTCCCCCGGGACGACCTCGCCCCGCACCGCCGGCGCCGCGGCGGCCCAGTAGGCGCGGTCGACCGGGGGACGCGCACGCAGGTCCGCGCGGACCTCGACGGCCAACCGACGGGTGTCGCGCCGGTTGACGGTGGCGCCGATGCCGGCGCCGACCAGCAGCGGGGTGAGCGACGGCAGGCGGCGCAGCGAGCTGCGGGTGAGCCGGCGGCTGACCTGCTGGCGCACCTCCGCCCCGAGCGCCAGGGCGGCGAACCCGGCCGGCCGGGACAGCAGCCTCGCGTCGATCCCCCGGCGGTTGGCCCAGGCGCCCAGGTAGGCCCCGGCCCGCTGGGTGACACCGCCCGGCGCCCGGGCGCCGTAGACCTCGTGCAGTTCGGCGATCAGCTTGATCTCCAAGGCCGCGACGGCGAGCGTCTCCGCCGCGATCTCCACCGGCATCGCGGGCGGCACCGGCAGCATCGCCGCCGCGCCCACGCCGGCGCCGAGCGCGCCGGAGGCCCGGGCCGCGCCGGTGACCAGCAGGTCGGCCAGCGCCTCCGGGTCGGCCGCGCCGGGGTGCTGGGCGCGCAGCGTGGCGAGGTCGCGCACCGGGATCCGCGGCGCGGCCCGCACCAGTTGCTCGGTGAGGGCGCGGCCGCCGAACACGGCACCCTTGGCGGCGACCCGGCCGCCCCGGCCGAGCAGGTGGGCCGCGTTCGCCACCAGGGCCCGGCCGCGGCCACGGCCGGCCCGGTACTCGGCGATCCGCCACTCGCCCTCGGGCTGCTCGGCCTGCTCGACCAGTTCGGCGAGCTCGCCGGCCAAGCCGGCGTCGGGCACGGCGGCGGGGGTGGGAGCGGGCTCGGGGTCAGGCCTGGAACGTCCGGGTTTACGGAAGACTGCCATAGATGTCCGGTACCCCCTCCGCTCCCGGGGTACGCCCTACCCGGTGATCTCGACCCCGCGCCAGAACGCCACCCGGCCGCGGATCTCCTCGGCCTCCGGCTTCGGGTCGGCGTAGTACCAGGCCGCGTCGGGGTTGGTCCGCCCGTCCACTTCCAGCGTGTAGTAACCGGCGGTGCCCTTCCAGCCGCAGACGGTGGTGGTGTCGGACGGACGCAGGAATTCGGTCCGGACGGATTCGACCGGAAAGTAGTGGTTGCCCTCGACGACGACGGTCTCGTCGCTCTCGGCGACGACGGTGCCCTGCCAGCGCGCTGTGGTCATGCGGCCGATTCTGCCCCAGGGGCGGACGACACCCGGGGGGTTCGCGGAAATCGTCGGCGGATGCCGGCCGGTCAGGGCAACAGCCGGGGCAACGGTCAGGGCAGCGGCTCGGCGTGGACCGGCAGGTGCGGGGACTGGTGGCCGCCGCTGGCGAGCATCCGGACCTCGCCGGCGTCGCTGATCTCGGCACGGACGATGCCGCTGGCGTCCTCGTACACCGGGTGTCCGCCCGGGCCCGTCGCGCTGGTGCGGACGACCACGACGACGTCCTGCGGGGCCTGGGTGCCGGGGGTGCCGGGGAAGGTGAGCACGTAACGGTTCGCGGGGGTCATCTCCATCTCCTGTCCCGATTGTCCCGATCTCCTGGTCCCGATGCGTGGCCGCGGTCGGCGGACCCGCCGGACGGCGGTCGGCCTACGCGGTGGCCCCGGCGGCCCGGGCGGGCGCGCCGCGGACCTCCAGCTCGGTGAGCAGCCGGGCGGTGGCCTCGGCGACCGCGTCCACGGCCCGGTCGAAGGCCTCGCGGTTGTGCGCCGCCGGGGCGCGGAACCCGGACACCTTGCGGACGTACTGCAGCGCGGCGGCGCGGAAGTCGTCCTCGTCGGCGTCGAGCGTCACCGGCGGGCGCAACGTCTTGATGTTGCGGCACATGCACCCAGTCTCGCGCGTGGACGCCGTACTGGCGACCCCCTCCCGTCACGCGCACCTCACGGCGGCGTCATCCGACCGGATTAGGATGCCGGACGAACGAATCCCCCCGTCCCGCCGCGCCAACCCGTCCGCGGGCGTCACCCCGGAGTCACCCCCTTGCCTCTCGCGCTGCTCGCGCTGGCCGTCACCGCGTTCGCCATCGGCACCACCGAATTCGCCGCCATGGGGCTGCTCCCCCAGGTCGCCGACGATCTGCACGTCTCCATCCCGCAGGCCGGCTGGCTGATCTCCGCGTACGCGCTGGGCGTGGTCATCGGCGCCCCGCTGCTCACGGCGCTCGCCTCCGGCCGGCCGCGCAAGGCGGTGCTGGTGGCGCTCGCCGGGCTGTTCGCCACCGGCAACCTGCTGTGCGCGCTGGCGCCGGACTTCTGGACGCTGGCCGCCGCCCGGCTGATCACCGGACTGCCGCACGGCGCGTTCTTCGGGGCCGGCGCGGTGGCCGCGGCCGAACTGGTGGCCCCGGACCGCCGGGCCCGGGCGGTGGCCGTGATGTTCTCCGGCCTGACCATCGCCAACATCGTCGGCGTGCCGGCCGCCACGCTGCTGGGCCAGCACCTGGGCTGGCGGGCGACCATGCTGGTGGTCGTCCTGATCGCCGCCGCCGGGACGCTCGCCATCGCCCGGCTGGTGCCGTCGCTGCCCTCCCCCGGGCAGGCCGGGCTGCGGCACGAGCTGCGGGCCTTCCGCGACGGGCAGCTGTGGCTGGCGCTGGCCACCGTGGTGTTCGGCTGCGGCGGCTTCTTCGCCTGCTACAGCTACATCGCGCCGCTGCTCACCGAGGTGTCCGGGTACGCCACCGGCTCGGTGACACTGGTGCTGGCGCTGTTCGGGGTGGGGATGACGATCGGCAACGTGATCGGCGGGTTCGCGGCCGACCGGGCACTGCGCCCGACGGTCTGTGCCGCCTTCGTGCTGCTGGCCGCCACCCTGGCGCTGTTCGCGGTGACCGCGCACGCCCGCTGGTCGGCCGCCGTCACGGTGGTGCTGATCGGGCTGTTCGGCTTCGCGATCGTGCCGGCGGTGCAGACGCTGGTCCTGCAGAAGGCGCGCAGCGCGCCGACGCTGGCCTCGGCGACGGTGCAGGGCGCGTTCAACCTGGCCAACGCGCAGGGCGCCTACTTCGGCGGGCTGGCCCTGGACGCCGGGTTCGGCTGGACGGCGCCGACCCTGGTGGGCGCAGGCCTGGCCGCTTCGGGCGCGCTGATCGCGGTGCTCGCCTGGGCGGCCGACCGGCGCCGGCCCGTGCCCGCCGCACCGGAGCCTGCCGCGACGGCTCCGGCCGCGGCGGCTCCGGTCGGCGTCCAGGGTTAGGGCTGGGGCTGGATCTTGGCCTGGGGCTGCGCCAGGGGTTCGAGCTCGCGGTGGGCGGCGGCCAGCAACAGGTAGCCCTCGCCGTTGGCCTTGATGCCGGCCTTCTCGTCCTCGGTCAGCTCGCGGCGGACCTTGGCCGGGACCCCGGCGACCAGCGAGCCGGGCGGCACCCGCATGCCCTGCGGCACCACCGCGCCCGCCGCGACCAGCGAACCGGCGCCGATCCGGGCGCCGTTGAGCACGGTGGCGTTCATCCCGACCAGGGCGTCGTCCTCGACCACGCAGCCGTGCAGCACCGCGTTGTGCCCGACCGAGATCCGCTCGCCGATCACCAGCGGGAAGCCGGGGTCGGCGTGCAGGGTGCAGTTGTCCTGGATGTTGCTGTCCCGGCCCACGGTGATGGACTCGGCGTCGCCGCGCAGCACCGCCCCGTACCAGACGCCCGCGCCGGGGCCGATCGTCACGTCCCCGACCACGACGGCGTTCGGTGCGAGGAAGGCGCCCGGGTCGACGGTGGGCACCTTGCCCCCGACTGCGGCGATCAGCGGCTCTGCCATGTCTCGTCCTCCTGGTGACGGTCGGCCGTTCCTGTCGCCGGACAGCGTAGGGGGCGGTCCGATCCGCAGCACCCGTCCTACCCCTGCCCGCCGCACACGCCGGCGTTCACCGCCCGCTGCCAGGCGGCGAGGGCCGCGGCCGGATCCGGGGCGTCGTAGAGGGTCGTGCTGTTGGCGAACTGGCGCTTCCCGTCGAGCGAGCCGAGCATCATCGTGCTGTAGCCGGGGATCCCGCCGGCGTGGCCCCAGAACGCACCGCACGGGGTGTCCACCCGCTGGAGGCCGAGCCCGTAGGCCTGGCCCCCGCCGTGGGCGGTGGTCTTCTGCATCTCGGCGAGTTCGGCGGGGCGCAGCAGCCGGCCGCCGAGCAGGGCGCGGATGAACGTCGTCAGGTCCGTGGTGGTGGAGATGCCCGCGCCGGAGGGGCCGGCCATGGAGGGGTCGAGCGAGGTGACGTCGGCCGGGCCGCTGTCGAGCTTGAGGTAGGCGTGGGCGTGCGGGCCGGGGATGACCGGGGAGTAGAGCGGCATCGAGGTGGCCGTCAGGCCGAGCGGGCGGATGATCCGGCGTTCCACCTCCTCGTTCCAGCCGTGGCCGGTGAGGCGTTCGATGATCAGCGCGACCAGGGCGTAGTTGGTGTTGGAGTACTGCCAGTCCTGGCTGGGGCGGAAGGCGGGCGGGTACTTGTCGGCGATGTCCACCTGGTCCTGCGGGCTGTACGACGTGTAGCGGCCGGTGTCGAGCCAGTTCTGGTCGTAGGAGTTGAAGGCCGGGTCCTGGGTGTAGTCGGCGACGCCGCTGGTGTGGTTGAGGAGTTCGCGGACGGTGATGTCCGCGCTGTTCGGCACCGCGCCGGGCAGCAGGCTCTCCAGGCGGTCGTCCAGTCCCAGCCGTCCCTCGCCGACGAGTTGGAGCAGCACGGTGGCCACGAAGGTCTTGGTGGTGCTGCCGATCCGGAAGCGGCCCGCGGGGTCGGCGGGGGTGTCGGCGCCGAGCCGGGCGACGCCGCCGGCGGCGCGGTGGACGAGCCGGCCGTTCTCCCGCACGGCGGCGAGGGAGGAGGTGGCGACGTTCTTCGCGGTCAGGTCGGCGAGGGCGGTGTCGAGGGCCGTCCAGTCGGCGCTGCGGTCGGTGGCGCTCGCCGGACGGGCCGCGTCCTGGGCGGCGGCGGCCGGGGCGAGCGCGGCGATCAGGCCCGCGCCCGCGAGGGCCGCGACGGCGGCGCGCAGGGCCGGCCCGCGTCGGCGGCGCCGGGTGGTGGCGGCTGGGTCGGTGGTCATGGCGTCCTCCCTGGTCCGGCCGGCAGGGCTGTCAACCTCCGCCGCTGCCACGGTCTTTGACACCATGGCAGGGCGACTGCGGGGTGGTCGTCAGCCTCCGGGGCGGCGCGTCTGCTACCTGGGGAGGGGCGTGACCCTGACGGGTTCCCGGAGTCGCGCCCCCGAGACGGGTCGGGGGCGCGACGGGCCGGGGCGGGCGGGTCAGGAGGCCGGCGCCTTGGTGCGCAGGATCTCGATGAACGCGCGCAGCCACGCCGGGTGGTCGGGCCAGGCGCGGGCCGAGACGACCACGCCGTCCACCACCGCCTCGCCGTCGACGAATTCGGCGCCCGCCGCCTTCACGTCCGGCGCCAGCGCCGGGTAGGCGGAGCTGCGGCGGCCGGACAGCACCCCGGCGGCGGCGGTGATCAGCGGGCCGTGGCAGATCTGTGCGACCGGCTTGTCGCCGGCGAAGAAGTGCTGGACGATCCGCTGCACGTCCGGATCGTTGCGCAGGTACTCGGGGGCGCGGCCGCCGGGGATGACCAGCGCGACGTAGTCGGCCGGGTCGACGTCGGCGAAGGCGAGGTCGGCGGGCCAGGTGTAGCCGGGCTTCTCGGTGTAGGTGTCGTAGCCGTCGACGAAGTCGTGGACGACGAACTGGAGTCGCTTCCTGGTCGGGGCGGCGATGTCGACCTGGTAGCCCTCCTCGCGCAGCCGCTGGTACGGGTAGAACACCTCCAGCGACTCGGCGGCGTCCCCGGTGACGAGCAGGATCTTCGATGTCATCGCCGACATCCCTCCACATGGTCGAGCGTCCGACACGGCGTGGGCCCCGGCCGGTGGCCACCGGCCGCGGGCCCGGACCAACCTCCCGCACCGGCCGTGCCGTTGGCAACAGGGCGCACCGGGCGTACTGCGGCGCGTCACCGGGCGTACGCGCCTGCCGAGGGCCGTGCGCGCCGGGTCACCGCCCGGCTGCGGGCCGCGGCTGCCCGCGTCCTAGACTCCTGCTGCCCGCCACGACCGCACACCGGAGGAGCCCATGCCGGACCGCACCACCCACCTCGTCCTGCCCGGCTACCAGAACTCGGGCCCGGAGCACTGGCAGACCCGCTGGGAGGCCGCCGAACCGGACGCCTTCCGCCGGGTCCAGCAGGCGGACTGGGACCACCCCGACCAGAGCGACTGGATCGCCCGGGTGGACGCGGCGGTGGCCGAGGCCGCCGCCGACGGGCCGGTGGTGCTGGTCGCCCACAGCCTCGGCTGCGTCACGGTGGCCCGCTGGGTGGCCGCCGCGCCCGCCGGGCGGACCGCCGCGGTGCGCGGCGCGCTGCTGGTCGCCCCCGCGGACATCGACACCGCCGAAGTCCCGCAGCTGACCGGCTTCCGGCCGGTGGCCCTGGCACCGTTCCCGTTCCCGGCCGTGGTCGTCGCCAGCACCGACGACCCGTGGGTCAGCCCCGAGCGGGCCCGGCTGTTCGCCGGTGCGTGGGGCGCCCGGTACGTCGAGCCGGGCGCGTACGGACACCTCAACTCGGACTCCGGGCTGGGCGACTGGCCGGAGGGCCGCAAGCTGCTCGCGGAGCTGTGACGCATCGGACGGGGGGACGATGAGGAACCGGATGCCGAAGGCCAGGCGCGTCCTGGTCCGGCTGCTGCTGGCGGGCGGGGCGGCCGCCGTGCTGCTCTACACCGAGGGGCAGTGGGAGAGCCGCTCGGGCGGGCTGATGCTGGTCGCCGACCTGCTCAACCGGCCCGAGTTGCTGCTCGGCGCGGCGCTGGCCGCGCTGATCGCCGCCGCCTGGCTGGGCGACCGGCGCACCGCCGTACGGACGGCCACCCGGGCGGTCACGGTGACGGCCGGGGTGGTGTTCCTGCTCGGCGTGCTGGCCGCGCACAAGGTCTCGGCGGCCGAGACGCGCAGCCGGGAGACCGCCCCGGCCCGCCCGGAGCTGGCCCTGGTCGTGGTGCACCGTTCGTACGCCACCGCGCCGAAGGACAACGACGACTGGCAGGTGCTGCTGGAGGTCGGCGCGGGCTGGTCCGGGCGGCGCTGGTCACTGGCCCAGATCGGCCGGGCACCGGACGACGCCCGGCTGGTGGAGGCGAGTTGGACCGGCCGGGACCAGATCACCGTGGTCACCGACTCCTACCGGCGGGTCTTCAACCTGGACCAGGACACCGGCGAGCCGGTCGAGGCACGGTAGCGTCCGCGCTACGGCAGCCCCACCGCGTGGGCGAGCAGGGCGAGCAGCGCCGCGTTGCCCGCCGCGCCCACGGCGGTGGCGGACAGGAAGCGGGCCGCACTGCCGTCCGGGAACGGGTTGACGACCATCGCCGGCAGGAAGCCGGGCAACGTCCAGACGGCGGCGGTCCACTGCCGGACCGCGTTGGCCGCGCCGGTACCCGCGCGCAGTTCGCGGGCGGCGGCGAGCCCGATCACCAGGTACCCGGCCAGGTAGCCGATCGAGGGCCAGAACACGGCGGGAACACCGAGGATGCTGTGCGGCATGGCACCCATCGTCCGCCGCCGGTCAGCGGTCCCGCCTGAGTACGGGTACCCAGGCGGGACCGGGCGGCTCACTGGTCCTGGTTGTCGCCGGGGTCGGCCGGCGCGGAGGGGGCCAACGGGGTGGACTGCCCGGACTGCCCGGACGGCGTGGACGGCGCGGAGCGGCCGACCGGACTGTTCGGGTTGAGCGGACCGCCCGTGCCGCCCGGATTGCCCAGGGTGCTCGGGTTGCCGGGGCTGCTCGGGGTGCCGGGGCTGCTCGGGCGCTGCTTGCCCGAGCCGCTCCCGCAGGTGCCGGTCGGCGAGCCGCTGGGGGTGGCGCAGTTCGGGTCGCGCTTGGGCGGGTCCGGGATGTAGACCGTCGGGAAGTCCTTCTCCGGCATGTTCCGGACGGCGTCGCTCATCGCCTGCTCCCAGATCGGGCCCGGGCCGGTCGCGCCGAAGACCTCCTGCTGGTAGTGGCCGCCGATCCGGATGTTCTTCATCGGCACCTTGGTGCCCGGGCTGCCCAGCCAGACCGAGCCGGCCAGGTTGCCGGTGTAGCCGGTGAACCAGGCCGACTTCTTCTCGTCCGTCGTCCCGGTCTTGGCCGCGATCTGCCGGCGGTCGTCCAGCCTGAGCTCCTTGGCGGTGCCCTTCTCCGTCACCCCGAGCAGCACGCTGTTGATCACGTCGGCGGTGTCCGTGGACATCGCCTCGGTGCACTTGGCCGGGCTCACCGGGACGTCCTTGCCGTCCACCGTGGAGATCTTGTTGATCGCCAGCGGCGCGCAGTAGGTGCCGCGGGCGGCGAAGCTCGCGTACACGTTCGCCATCGTCAACGGGCTCACCTCCTGGGTGCCGAGGCCGAGGGCGGGGACCTCTTCCAGCGGCTTGCCGTCGGCCTTGCCGGTGACGCCCAGCTTGTCGGCCATCTGCTTGACCGCGCAGAGGCCGATCTCCTGCTCCATCTGCACGAAGTAGGTGTTCACCGAGAGGGCCATCGCCTCCTTGAGCTCGTACGGGCCGACCTCGCGCGGGCTCTCGTTCGGGATGCTGCCCTCCTTCTTGCCCTTGTTCGGGTTCTTCCAGGTGCCGTCGCAGGTCCTCGTCGTCGGCCAGTCCATCCGGTTGGGCGAGTCGTACCGCTGGGTGGGCGGCAGGCCGGCCTCCAGGGCGGCGGCGGCCACGATCGGCTTGAAGTTGGAGCCGGGCTGGAAGCCGATGCCGCCGCCCATCGCCGCGTCCACGTTGTAGTTGACGACGGTCTGGTTCTTCTCCTTCGCCAGACCGTAGGGGCGGGTCTGCGCCATCGCCAGGATCTTGCCGGTGCCGGGCTCGACCATCGTCATCGCCGCCGAGACCGGGTCGGTGACGTACACCTGCTCGGAGACGGCGTTCTGGGCGGCGGCCTGCTTCTCCGGGTCCAGCGTGGTGTAGATGTTGAGGCCGCCGGTGTCCCACAGCTTCTTGCGCTCGGCGGCGCTCTTGCCGAACACCGGGTCCTGCTTGACCACGTGGCGCACGTAGTCGCAGAAGAAGCCCATGCCGGCCTGGGCGGTGATGCAGCCGTTCTGCGGGTCCTGGTACTTCAGGCCCAGCGGTGCGGCCTTGGCCTCCTTGGCCTGGTCCGCGGTGATGTGCTTGTTCTCGACCATCTTGTCGATGACGGTGTCCCGGCGCTTCTGCGCGGCCACCGGGTGCAGCTTCGGGTCGTACTGGGACGGGTTCTGCACCAGCCCGGCCAGCATGGCCGCCTCGGGGAGGGCGAGGTCCTTCGCGTCCTTGCTGAAGTAGCGCTGGGCGGCCGCCTGTATGCCGTACGCCTGATGGCCGTAGAAGGTGATGTTCAGGTAGTTGGTGAGGATCTGATCCTTCGTCAGATCCTCCTCCAGCTTGATGGCGTACCGGAGTTCCTGGATCTTGCGGCCGAGCGTCTTGCGCTGCGCCTCCAGGACGGCCACCGGGTCGTCGCCGGCCTTCTCCACGTTGACGTTCTTCACGTACTGCTGGGTGAGCGTCGACGCGCCCTGGACGGCGGCGCCGCTCTCCGCGTTCTTGGTGATCGCCCGCAGGATGCCCTTGAGGTCGACGGCGCCGTGCTCGTAGAAGCGGGCGTCCTCGATGTCGACCTGCGCCTGGCGCACCAGCGGTGACATCTGCTCGGCGGGTATCACCGTGCGGTCCCGCTCGTAGACCTTGGCGATCAGGCCGCCCTTGGCGTCGAAGACCTGGGTGGCCTGCGTCAGCGCCGGCGCCTTGAAGTCGTCGGGGATGCTCTCGAAGCCCTCGGCGCTGCTCTTGGCCCCGAGCCCGACGGCGCCCGCCGCGGGAAGGATGAGGCCGGCCAGCAGGACACCGCCGAGAGTGCAGCAGCCGAGGAACGTGACCGTGTGACCCAGGAATCCGATCGGGGTCTCACGGCGCCGCGGGCGCGGCACCCAGGTGTCGCCCGCGTCCGGGGCAGGTATGCGGCTCTTCGGTGACATAACTGGAACACTACGGCCGCGAATACCGTGCCAGGGCAGGGTGCTGGCGAAGCTTTGTCACAAATCCGCCACAGATTCGGCTCATTCCAGCCGGTCGGACGGGCGCCCGGGTTCGGACAAGGACCGTTCGCCTACGGCCTGTTGATCCCGCCGTCCGCCGGTCGGCCGGCCCGCCCCTGCTCAGCCTGCCGGGCAGGACACGTCCCCGGCCGGGCGACGACCGGTGACCAGGAAGTCCGTCACCGCCGCGTCGCCGCAGGCGTTCCCGTTGGCCCGGTAGACGTCGTGGCCGCCGGAGTCCACCGTCACCATCCGGGCCCGATCACCCAGCGCCGCACGGAGCTTGAGCGCACCCGCGTACGGGGTGGCCGGATCCCGCAGGTTCTGCGCCAGCAGGATGTTCGCCGGGCCCCGGCCGGTCACCCGCACCGGCGGCTCGCCCGGCGCGAACGGCCCGAAGGCGCACGGCATCACGTTCACCGGCATGCCCGCGGTGAGCGGACGGGCGGCGCGCTCGGCGGCCACGTCCCGGACGTAGCCGGCCGGATCGGCGGGCCAGCCGACGTCGTTGCAGAGGGTGCCGACCGACACCGCGATGGTGTTCTGCACCGCCTCGTCCGGCGGCAGCACCGGGGCGGGCAGCGGCCGACGGCCGAGGCCGGCCAACATCAGCCGGGCCAGGTCGGGGAACTTGGCGTCCGCGTACAGGCTCTCCAGCATCGTCTCGCGCAGCACGTTGCCGCTCAGCTCCGCAGGGTTGGCGCCGGGCCAGGGCAGCGGCGCGGCGTCCAGGCGGGCGGCGAGGTCCAGGAACAGCGGGCGGACCTCGTCCGGGGTGTCCGCGACCCGGTCCGGGTTGCCCGGCGCCGAAGCCCACGCGGCGAAGTCCGGGAAGCGGTCCTCGGCGCCCCGGCCGAAGGCGGCGAGCCAGCCGCGCCCCACCCGCGACGGGTCCGGGTCGTCGTTGCTGTCCAGCACGATCCGGTCGGTGCGCCCGGGGAACATGGTGGCGTACACCGCCCCCGCGTACGTGCCGTACGAGGTGCCCCAGGCGGAGAGCCGGCGCTCGCCGAGGGCCTCGCGGATCCGGTCGACGTCCCGGGCCTCGTTCCGGGTGGAGATGCTGCGCAGCACCGGGCCGCCGTTGCGGGCACAGGCCTCGGCGACCCGGCGGGCGGTGGCCAGGTTGTCGTCGATCGAGCCGTCCGCGGCCGGCCACGGGCGCAGCTTCACCATCGCGAGATCGGCGTGCTCCAGACCGCAACTGACCGGGGTGGAGCGGCCCACGCCGCGCGGATCGAAGCCGACCAGGTCGTAGCGGTCGAGGACGGACTGCGGCAGGCGCTTCACCGCGCCGCTCGGGACGTCCACACCGGAGCCGCCCGGCCCGCCCGGGACGGTCAGCAGCACACCACGGCGCAGGCCGGGCTTGGCGGCCGCGATCCGGGAGACGGCGATGGTGATCCGCTCGCCGTCCGGGTCCGCGTAGTCGAGCGGCACGGTGACGGTGGCGCACTGCTGGCGGGGATCGGCCTGGCCCGGGCAGGCCGTCCAGGTGAGGCGGTCCGAGCCGGCCGCGGCGGCGGGGTGGGCGGCGAGGGCGGTGACGGAGAGCGCGGCGGCCGCGGTGACCACGGCGAGGGTGTGGTTGAGGTTCGGCATGCCCGGAAGTCTTCCGGGCACGGGGACTTGGGCCCATCCGGGCAGCGGGCCGACCGGGGGTGGGGTAAACCCCCGCAAGCCCGACCGTACTTGACGGTGCGTCAAATCACCTGGCGGATCCGGCTCGGAGGCCGGCGCACACGGCGGCTCACGCGGCCGGGAGCGAGGCCGCCGGCGGCGGTCAGGGCGACAGGTCGAGCAGCGGCGTCAGGGCGGCCGGGCGCTGCTCGACCGGCAGATGGTCCACCGGGTGGAAGGCGCAGCCGAGGGCGGCCGCCCCGCCGTCACAGGTCCGGTCGTCCCCGACCATAAGCCCACCGCGCTCCGGCTACCGGAGGGTCAGGACGCGCGGGCCGTCCTCGGTGATGGCGACGGTGTGCTCGATGTGCGCGGCACGGCTGCCGTCCGTGGTGCGCAGCGTCCAGCCGTCCGGATCGGTGTGGTAGTCGCCCCGGCCGCCCGCCGTCAGCATCGGCTCCAGCGCCAGCACCAGGCCGGGGCGCAGCGGGTAACCCCGGCCCGGGCGGCCCTCGTTGGGCACGTGCGGGTCCTCGTGCATGCTCCGCCCGATGCCGTGCCCGCCGAAGCCTTCGAGCAGGCCGTAGCGCCCGGCGCGGGCGACCTTGCCGATGGCGTGCGCGATGTCGCCGATCCGGTTGCCGACCACGGCGGCGGCGATCCCGGCTTCCAGGGCGCGCCGGGTGGTGTCGATCAGTGCCGCGTCCTCGGGCCGGGCGGCGCCGACGGTGAAGCTGACGGCGGAGTCCCCGGCCCAGCCGTCCAGGAGGGCGCCGCAGTCGATGCTCACCAGGTCGCCGTCGCGCAGCCGGTAGCCGCCCGGGATGCCGTGCACGACGGCGTCGTTCACCGAGGCGCAGATGACGGCCGGGAACGGCACGGGCGCGAAGGACGGCCGGTAGCCGAGGAACGGCGAGGTGGCCCCGGCCGCCCGCAGCACGCCGCGCGCCACCTCGTCCAGCTCCAGCAGGCTGACGCCCACGGCCGCCGCGCCCTGCACGGCGGCCAGCGCGTCCGCTACCACCCGCCCGGCTTCGCGCATCGCGTCCAGGGCGGCGTCCGACTTGATTTCGACCATGGTGGGTCGTCTCCCCTCAATCCAATTCTTATACCGGTATTTGTATCACGGTCGAAGGCGGAGCGGCCGCGCGGCAGGACGGGAGCACCGGGGCGGGGCGCACGGCGCGACCTCGCGGGAGCACGACGCGACCCCGGAGGGAGGGCCTAGTATCGACGGCATGGTGAGGACTCCACTGACCCCGTGGGAGCGCGAGCGCGGGGAGCGCTTCGGGGCACTGCTGCGCGAGGCGCGCGGCGCGCGCAGCATGGTCGAGGTGGCGGCGGTGGCCGGCGTCTCGGCGGAGACGTTGCGCAAGATCGAGACCGGACGGGCACCGACGCCGTCGTTCTTCACCATCGCCGCGCTGGCGTTCGCGCTGGATCTGTCGCTGGACGAGCTGGCGGCCGCGTGCGCGCTCCCGGAGGACGGCGAAGCCCTCTCGGCGTGACGCCTTAACGCTTTAACGCCTTACCGGCTTAACGGCTTAACGGCCTTTTGCCGGGGCCGGAATCGATCATCACCATTCGATGACCGGAGGCCCCGGACACCGCCACAGACGATCCTTGACGCGTTCAGACCACCGAGGGTAGCGTCCTTGATTGTCGGCCTTCAGTCGAGGGACAAACGGACCTGTCCCGACTGGGTTTCGCCGCCGGATCGCCCTCCGGATCCGCACCCTCGCAGCCTCGCGGCGCTATCGCCCCCGGAATTCCACTGTCCGCCGACGTGCGTTCCCGGATTCTCCCCGGGCACCTCCGTGCCCGGTCGCTGAACGATCCCCATTCGGTTTCTCTCCAGGAGTTGAACCCATGGCTGGTTCGCGCCCGATCCGCACTCCCAAGGAACTGCTCGCACAGCACCTGATCCAGGAGGATCAGGTCGCGGCGATCACCGATGTCGCCAAACGGTACGCATTGAGCATCACACCGGCGATGCGCAGCCGCATCGTCGAGCTGGACGACCCGGTCGCCCGCCAGTTCGTGCCCACCGAAGACGAGTTGACCTCCCTGCCGGAGGAGCGGGAGGACCCCATCGGCGACGATCCCTTCACCCCGGTGAAGGGCGTCACCCACCGCTACCCGGACCGCGTGCTGCTCAAGCCCGTCCTGGTGTGCCCGGTGTACTGCCGGTTCTGCTTCCGCCGGGAGGTGGTCGGCCCCGGCGACTCGATGCTGAAGGAGTCCCAACTCGCCGCCGCGCTGGACTACATCCGCTCCCACCCGGAGATCTGGGAGGTGATCTTCACCGGTGGCGACCCGTTCATCATGTCGCCCGACCGCCTGCGGCCGATCCTCAGGGCGCTCGACGGGATCGAACACGTCAAGGTGATCCGCTTCCACACCCGCGTGCCCGTGGTGGACCCGGACCGGGTGACCGAGGACCTGGTCGAAGCCCTCACCATGGACACTCCGGTCTGGGTCGTCGTGCACACCAACCACAGCCAGGAGATCGGCGACGGCGCGCGGCGCGCGCTGCGGCTGCTGGCCGGCTCCGGGATCCCGCTGGTCAGCCAGACGGTGCTGCTCAAGGGGGTCAACGACAACCCCGAGGCGCTGGAGGACCTGTTCCGCACCCTGATCGTCAACCGGGTCAAGCCCTACTACCTCCACCACGGCGACCTCGCCGTGGGCACCAGCCACTTCCGCACCACCATCACGGAGGGGCAGGCGCTCGCCCGCAGCCTGCGCGGCCGCGTCTCGGGCCTGTGCCAGCCCACCTACGTGCTCGACATCCCCGGCGGCCACGGCAAGGTGCCCATCGGCCCGACCTACCTGAACGGGAACGGGACCGTGACCGACCCGTGGGGCATCACGCACACCTACCCGCCCAAGACCACCGAGGACTGACCGCCCCCGCCGAAGGGAACCACCGGCCCATGGTCTCCGAACCCACCCCGCGCCGGCCGAACCCCACCCTGCCGCCCCCGCCCCGGGGCTCCGGCACCGGCGTACTCGGCAACGCCGTCCGCCACCCGGGAGGGACGCTGACGCTGATCGGGGCCTCGGCGATCTGGGGCCTGTGGACCACCGCGGAGAAGTACTCCATCCGGGGACTTCCCGTCATGACGGTGCTCGCCGTCTCCCTGTTCACCGCCGCCGCCCTGCCGTGGGCCGTCCTCCTGTACCGGGGCGGCCACCGGCGCCCGTCGCGCGACCAGTTGAAGCGCCTCGCCCTCCTCGGGCTGTTCGAGCCGATGGTGGGGTACGGAGCCATCGGACTGGGGATGGCGCGGATCGACGCCACCCAGGCGTCGATCCTCCGCGGCTCCGAGGCGTGCTTCGTCGTCGCGCTGGCCGCGGTGATCAGCCGCCGGGCACCCACACCGCGCGGTGTCGGCGGCGTCGTGCTGGGTGCGGTCGGCGTCGCCGCGCTGGGCGGGAGCCACGCCCTGCTGGGGCTCGGCGTGGGGGATCTCCTGGTGCTGGCCGGGACGTTCGCCGCCGCGGCGGCCACCATCATCACCGGACGCGTCGTCAGGGAGACCGATCCGCTGGTCACCACGGCCTACCAGTTCGGCTTCGGCCTGCTGTTCTCCCTGCCGCTGTTCGTGGGCCAGTGGGTCATCAGCGGCAGCCTGGTCACCGGCGGCGCCCGCCCGCTGCACTGGATCGTCGCGGCCGGCGTCTGCGGCGGCGGGCTGGCCGGCGCGTTCCTGATGTACAACTACGCCGTGACGCGGACCCCGGTCACCACGGCGGGCGTCCTGCTCAACATCATCCCGGTGTTCGGACTCGCCTTCGCCGTGGCGCTCCTGGGCGAGCGCATCGACGTCTGGCAGTACGTGGGGGCCGCGCTCATCCTGGCCGGGATCTTCCTCTTCTCGGAGATCCCCGGGGCGGACGCCGACGGCTGAGCCCCGACCGGCCGTCCCCGACGATGGTCCCGAACGGCGGCGGCCCGCCGGGCGCGTGCTGCGCCGGGCGGGCCGTCGTGGGGGCGGGCCGGTGGCCGTGAGTCGGGCCGGTGACCGTGGGGCAGGGAGGTGGTCAGCTCACGGAGCTGTTGTAGCTGTCGATGGCGGGCTGGAGCTCCTTGGCCGCGTCGGCCAGGGCCTGCTGGGCGGTCTTGGAGCCGGCGATGGTCTGCTCGATGGCCGTCTCGACGCCCTTGCGGGCCTGCGGCATCACGCCGAGCAGGCAGCCGGCGGTGGCCGGGGAGGGCTTGGTGGCCTTGAGCTGCTCGATGGCCGTCTGGAACTGCGGGTACTTGGCCACCCACTCCTTGTCCTTGGGGTCGTCCAGGGACTTGCGGTTGACCGGGAAGTAGCCGGTGCCGGTGTGCCAGGCGGCCTGCTGCTCGGGGGCGGTGACGAACTTCTCGAACTCCCAGGCGGCGCGCTTCTCGGCGTCGGAGTGGCCGGGGCCGCTGATCCACAGCGAGGCGCCGCCGATGACCGGGCCGCCCTGGTCGGCGGCGGCGACCTTGGGGAAGGCCGCGGTGCCGACGGCGAACTTGGCGGCCTCGGTGTAGCCGCGCAGCACGCCGGTGGACTCCAGGTGCATGGCGACGGTGCCGGCCTTGAACGCGGCCTGGGCGTCGTCGGTGTTGCGGCCGGTGTTGGCCGCGTAGCCGCCCTTGACGAGGTCGGCCCACCACTGGACGATCTGCGCGCCCTGGGCGGAGTCGAAGACGGCCTTGCCGGCCTTGTTGGTGCGGCCGTTGTCCTGGTCGCAGTACATGGTGCCGGACTCGGCGAGCAGCTGCTCGACGAACCAGCCGTAGATGGCGGCGCCGAAGCCGTAGCGGACGGTCTTGCCGTCGGCGTCCTTCTTGGTCAGCTTCTTCGCCAGCTCGCCGAGTTCGGCGAGGTCCTTGGGCGGCTGGGCCGGGTCGAGACCGGCCTCCTTGAAGGCGTCGGCGTTGAGGTAGAGCAGCGGCATGGAGGAGTTGAACGGCATCGAGACGAGCTTGCCGCCGACGGAGTAGTAGTTGCGGATGTTCGGGTCGAGGTCGTCGAGGGCGAAGCCGTCCTTGTCGGCGAAGGCCTGGGCCGGGACGGTCTGCTTGGAGTCGATCATGAACCGGGTGCCGATGTCGTAGACCTGCACCAGGGCGGGGGTGCCCTTCTGCTGCACCGCGGCCTTGTACTTGGCGACCAGGTCGTCGTACTTGCCCTGGAACTGCGCCTTGACCTCGATCTTGCCCTGGTGGGCGGCGTTGAACTGGCTGACCAGCCCGGTGAGGACCTCGGCGTTCTTCCCCGTCATCGAGTGCCAGAACTCGACGCCGGTGACGCCCGAGGCCTGGTCGAGCGCCTGGGCGCCGGGGACGGCGTCGGAGGAGCCGCCGGAGCCGGAGGTGGAGTCGCCGGAGCTACAGGCGGTCAGGGACAGGCCGGCCACCAGCAGGGCCGCGAGCGCGCGGGCACTCTTCTTCACGGGAGGGTTCTCTCTCTGTCGGGAGGGACGTGCTCGAAGGAGCGGGAGGAAGCGGCGGAGCGGGTCAGCGGACGGCGCCCGCGGTGAGACCGCGGACGATGAAGCGCTGGCCGAAGACCACCAGGGCGAGCGTGGGCAGCAGGGAGAGCACGACGCCGGCCAGGATCAGGCCCGGATCGGACATCTCGGAGTCGCGCAGCGAGGTGAGGCCGATCTGCAGGGTCTGCATGTTCGCCGTGCGGGTGATGATGAGCGGCCAGAAGTACTGGTTCCAGGCGGACAGGAAGACGTAGATCGACAGCGCCGCCAGGGCCGGCTTGTTGAGCGGGACGACGATCCGCCACAGGAACCGCCAGTGGCCCGCGCCGTCGATCCGCGCGGCGTCGCGCAGTTCGCCGGGCAGCTGCCGGAAGGCCTGCCGCAGCATGAAGGTGCCGAAGCCGGAGGCGAGGAAGGGCAGCACCAGGCCGAAGTAGGTGTTCCCGAGCCCCCAGCCGGACAGCGTCAGGTAGTTGGGGATGATGATGGCCTCCCACGGGACCATCAGCGTCGCCAGGAACACCCCGAACACCACGGCCCGCGCCTTGAGCGGCAGGAACACGAAGGCGTACGCGGCGAGGACCGAGGTGAACAGCTGGGCGAGCGTGATGACGGTCGCCACGATCGCCGAGTTGGCGTACTGCCTCGCCAGCGGGACGGTGTCGACGGCGCCGGCGAAGTTCCGCCCGGTGACCGAGTGGGGCACCAGCGCCGGCGGGTAGGAGGAGAGTTCGGACGGGCTCATGAAGGCGCCGGCGATCGCGTAGTACACCGGGAAGGCCACGGTGACGAGGGCGACGGCGAGCAGCAGGTAGACGGCGGCGCGGCCGAGCAGGTCGCGCGGCGAGCGGCCGGCCAGCACGCGGGGGCGCGGGCGCGGCGCGGCGGCCCCGTCCTGGGCCCCGGGCCCGGCCTCGGTGGCGGTCACGGTCATGCGTAGTGCACCTTCCGCTCCAGGACGCCGAACTGGACGGCCGTGCAGGCGAGGACGACCACGAGCAGCACCACGGCCTGGGCACTCGCGGTGCCGAAGTCGCTGGAGCCGTAGGCGAAGGCCTTCTCGTAGACGGAGTAGACGAGGGTCCGGGTGGCGCCGTCGGGGCCGCCCTTGGTGAGGATGTGGATCTGGCCGAAACTCTGCAGCGAGTGGACGGTGGAGACCACGGTCAGGAAGAACAGGTTCGGGCCGAGCATCGGCACGGTGATCGAACGGGCCAGCCGCAGCCCCGAGGCGCCGTCGATCCGCGCGGCCTCCAGAACCTCGCCGGGGATCGAGCCGATGCCGGCGGACAGCACCAGCACGTTGTAGCCGAGGCTCATCCACACCGTGGTGACGGCCACCGAGACCAGCGCGTACCGGGAGTCGGTCAGCCAGCCGATCGGGCCCAGCCCGACGTGCGAGAGCAGGCCGTTGAGCACCCCGCTGGCGGGGTTGAAGAACACCGCGAAGACCACGGACGCGCTGGCCACCGAGAAGGCGAAGGGCAGCGCGAACGCGGAGCGCAGCAGCCGTACGCCCCGGATCCGGTTCTCCAGGAGCAGCACCAGCACCAGCGCGCCCAGCACGCCGGGCACCACGGTGAGCAGCGTGAACAGGGCGGTGGTGACGAGCGTGCGCCGGAAGTCCGCCGAGGTCAGCAGCTCGGTGTAGTGCTTCAGCCCGACGTAGCGCGAGGGCGCGCCGAACAGGTCGTTGGCGTGTCCGCTCAGGTAGATGGTCCGTCCCAGCGGGTAGCCGATGAAGAGGACGAAGACCACCAGGGACGGCAGCAGGAAGGCCCAGGCGAGGCCGTGCTCACCCCAGCGGCTTCGGCGGCCCGGGTGGGGCTTGGTGTGCGGTGCGGTCGGCATGGGTTTGCGCGTCCCGCCTTTCGTTGCGTCGGTTCCGGCCGAAACCGTGTCCTGCCCACACGACGGGTCGGAAACCCCACGGTGAGCAACGGGTGTCGGCGGGATTACGCGTTCGCGTCAGATTCGGCCGGTCGTGGGCGGACGGGCGTTGGGGCGCGTCCCCGGCCGGTCGTAGGCGGGCGGGATGTGCGGCGCGCCCCCGCCCGTTCCGGTACGCCCTCCGGTGGCACCGGACTGTCGGTGGGGCGTCGTACGGTTCCCGGCCTGCCGGTGGGGCATCGCATGGTTCCCGGACTGTTGGTGGGACGTCGTACGGTTCCCGGATGGACGACACCGAATTCGACATCCGGGCCGCGATGGCCGAATCCCTGCGGGGCCGCGCGGGCACCCGGGCGCTGGTCGAGGGCTTCGCCGCCTACTGGGGCGAGCCGCTGCGGCCCGACGACGGCTTCACGGACGCCGAACTCGACGCCGCCGAAGGGCGTCTGGGCCTGCGGCTGCCGGCCGCGCTGCGCGAGGCGTACCGGCTGTTCGGCCGCCGGGAGGACCTCACCGGCAACCACAACCGGCTGCTGTCGCCGGAGGAACTGTTCGTCCTGGACGGCGCCCTGGTGTACCAGGAGGAGAACCAGGCGTGCGCGCACTGGGGCGTCCTGCTGGCCGACCTCGACCAGGACGATCCGTCGACGGTGGGCCGACTCGACCTCGCGGACAAGTCGGAAGAGCGCTGGGAGCCCTGGGAGGAGCGCTTCTCGACGGCCGCGACGGCGATGGTGATGGTGGAGAAGCTGTTGCAGGACGACGAGTTGAGCGTGTTCGCCGAGTCCGGAGTGGAGGTACCGGAGGGGCTGACGGAGCTGCCCCGGCTCGGCCGTGGCTGCCGCTGGTTCACCGGGCCGGACGTGCTGGTCGTCGAGCTCGACGCGGACCTCGTGGTGGCCCGGGCCCGGACCGAGGAGGCCCGGGACGCACTGGCCGAGCAGTGACCTGATGGCCCAACGACGGTGCGCCGACCGGTCGTTGGGTCATGGGTGGATCAGGCGGTGGCCCAACGACGGCGCTCCGCACGGCCGTTGGGCCACGGGTGGATCAGGCGGTGGCGCCGCCGTCCAGGACCAGGTCGGCGCCGACGGTGAATCCCGCCTCGGACGAGGCCAGGTACAGCACCGCGGCGGCGACCTCCTCGACCGCACCCGCCCGGCCGACGGGGAGGCTGTCCTTCATCCGCGCGGCCTTGTCGTCGGCGTTCTCGCCGGGCCGGGTGGACATGCTGGTGTCCACCGGGCCGGGGCTCACCATGGTGATCCGGACGCCGTCCGCGATGTGGTCGAGGGCGGCGCTGCGGGTCAGCGCGGTGACGGCGGCCTTGCTGGCTGCGTAGGCGCCGAGGCCGGGCACACGCATGTGGACGCCGAGGTTGGAGGAGATGTTGACGATCGCGCCGCCGCCGTGGGCCCGCATGTGGCCGATCTGGTGCTTCATGGCGAGCCAGGTGCCGGTCAGGTTGACCGCGAACACCCGGTGCCACTCGTCCTCGTCGATGTCGGCGACCGGGCCGACGGCGCCGAACACCCCGGCGTTGTTGACGGCGACGTCCAGGCCGCCGAGGAGTTCGACGGTCTCCCGGACCAGCCGGGCGGCGTCCTGACCGTCCGCCACGTCGCCGGTCAGCGCGACGGCCTTGCCGCCCGCCTGCTCGATCAGCTCGACCGTCTCGGCGAGCGGGCCCGCGCTGCGGCCCGCGACCGCGACCCGGGCGCCCTCCCGGGCGAAGGCGAGCGCCACGGCCCGTCCGATACCGCTGCCGCCGCCGGTGACCAGGACGGACTTGCCGATGAAACGCGTGGTCATGAGAGGTGCTCCTTGATCTGGATGGTGCGTTCTGGTGCGGTGTCGGTCTCTGTGGTGGCCTCGGGAGTCGCCCGCGCCGGCAGGGCGACGGCGAGGGCGGTGAGCGCCAGGGCGGCGCCCGCCGCCGCGAAGGCCGTGGCGTAGCCGCCGACCACGCTCGGGCGGGTGGCGGCGAGCGCCATCAGGGCGGCCACCCCGGCGGTGGGGCCGAGTTCCATCGCGGTGTTGAGCACGCCCGCGGCGAGGCCGGTCCGTTCGGGCGGCACGCCCGCGGTGGCGAGCACGGCCGCGCCGGCGAAGGCGGTAGCGGCCCCGGCGGGCAGCAGGAGCAGCCCGGGCAGCAGCCCGGTGGCGTAGTCGCTGGCGGGCGCGAGGCCCGCCAGCAGGCCGAGCCCGGCCGCCGCGAGGGCGAGCCCTCCGGCGGTGACCGCGACGGCGCCGTAGCGGGCCGTCAGCGGCCCGGCCAGGCGACCGGCCGTCAGCAGTGCCGCCGCGTACGGCAGGAAGGCGGCGGAGGTGGCCAGCACGCCCCAGCCGCGGACCTGTTGGAGGTAGAGCGCGAGCAGCAGGAAGGTCAGCGCGGTGCCGGCGGCGGTCGCCATGACGGCGGCGAGGGCGGTGGCCCGGCGGCGGTCGGCGAGGAAGCCGGGCGGCAGCAGCGGGTCGGCGGTGCGCCGTTCGACGGCGGCGAAGGCGCACAGCAGGGCGAGCCCGGCGGCCAGCGGCAGCAGCGTCCCGGGGCTTCGCCAGCCGTGGCCGGTGGACGCCACCAGCCCGTAACTGGCCGCGCAGACACCGGCGGCGGCCAGGGCGGCGCCGGGCAGGTCCAGCCCCGGCCGGCCGACGGCCGACGGTCGGCCGGCGGGTTCGGCGGGCGGCAGCGAGCCGGAGCGGACCAGGCCGACGAGGGCGACCAGGACGGGCACCACGAACAGCCAGCGCCAGGAGACCCAGGCGGCGAGGGCGCCGGAGAGCAGGTTGCCCGCCGTGGCGCCGAGCACCGAGAGGCCGCCCCAGGCGGCCATCGCCCGCCGGTATTCGGCGGGTTCGGGCCGCAGCACCCGGACCACGGCGACCGCCGCCGGGGCTGCCAGGGCCGCGCCGACGCCCTGGGCGAAGCGGCTCGCCAGCAGGACGGGGTAGCCGGGCGCGAGGGCGCAGGCGATCGAGGCGGTGCCGAGCAGGGCCAGGCCCACCCGCAGCAGCCGGCGGCCGCCGTGGCGGTCGGTCAGCCGCCCGCCGAGGAGCAGCAGGGCGCTGAAGGAGAGTCCGTAGGCGGCGCTCAGCAGCAGCACACCGGACGGGCCGAGCCCGAACTCCCGGGCCACCAGGGGCAGTGGCACGGACAGGATCATGATCGTGAAGATCAGCGTGGCCTGCACGCCGCCGAGCAGGGCGAAGCCGGGCCGGTCGGCCGTGGCGACACTCATGGAAACCCCCCCTCTCCATAATGACCGTTCGGTCCAGTATTGGGACAGCAAGAGGCGGCCTCCACCGTCGCCCCGCCATCGCCCCACGATCCGTCAGTCGACTCGTCAGTCGAGCAGCACCAGCGCCTGCTCGACGGCGTCCCGCACCCGGGACGCGCCGTCGGCGGTCCGGCCCAGCACCCGCACGCCCTGCAGCAGCACCAGCAGCATCCGGGCCAGCGCCCTCGGGTCCCGCCCGGCGGGCAGTTCGCCCTGCGCCTCGGCCCGGACCAGGGCGGCGGTCAGCACCGTCTCCAGGTGGCCGAGCCCGGCCTCCACCCGGCGGGCCGCCGAGGGGTCGCGCGCGGCGAGCTCGACGGCGGTGTTGGTGATGAAGCACCCGCGCTTCAGCCCGTCCTCGGCGGACTCCGCCGCGAACCGGCGGACCAGCGCGCGGACGGCCGGCAGCACCGGGCCGGGCTGGGAGAGCTCGGCCAGGAGCACCGGGTCGGCCTGCTCGCCGTACCGCTCCAGCGCCCGCAGGAACAGTTCGTGCTTGCTGCCGAAGGTGGCGTAGATGCTCGCCCGGGCGATCCCGAGCTCCTCGACCAGGTCGGCCATCGAGGTGGCCTCGTAACCGCGCCGCCAGAACAGCTCAAGGGCCGACTGGAGCACGGCGTCCGGGTCGAATTCCTTCGTTCGCGCCATGGATGAACGCTAACCCTTTCCAGAACGGTCGGTCAAGATCCTCCCCGAAGGTCGCACACGTGGGATCTGACGGAGCATTGCCAAGTGGACTAGACCAAGGCTACCCTTACCGCCCCGTACCTCCTCCTCCCCCCACAGGAGGCGTTTCCCCATGCCCGCGAACCTTCCCACCTCTCCCCAGCAGGCGGCCGAGGCCGCCCGCCCGCTCGTCCTGACGGCCTTCCGGGTCGTCGTCGGGCTGCTCTTCGCCTGCCACGGCGCCGCC
Organism: Kitasatospora sp. NPDC091276; assembly: GCF_040684355.1. NCBI lineage: Bacteria > Bacillati > Actinomycetota > Actinomycetes > Kitasatosporales > Streptomycetaceae > Kitasatospora > Kitasatospora sp. NPDC091276. The sequence continues at coordinate 168,891 of NZ_JBFBFU010000018.1, forward strand.
TCGCTCTTCGGCGTCCTCGGTGGCACCAAGGGCGGCGGCACCGTCCCGCTCGGCCAGTGGCCCGGCTGGTGGGCCGCGCTGATCCAACTGGTCGGCGGCGCCCTGGTGCTGCTCGGCGTCGGCACCCGGACCGCCGCCCTGCTCTGCTCCGGCTCGATGGCGTACGCCTACTTCACCGTTCACCAGGAGCACTCCCTGCTGCCGCTGCAGAACGGTGGCGAACCCTCCGTCATGTTCTGCTGGGCCTTCCTCGCCATCGCGGTGCTCGGCTCCGGCCCCTACGCCCTGGACCGGCTGCTGGCCCGGCGCACCACGGCCGAGCCGGCCGCCCAGCCCGCCCCGGCCGGGGCACACCAGGGCCAGACCGGCTGAGCACCCGGCCCGGCCCAGGGCCCGACGGGCGGCTCGACGGACTGACTGTGCGGGGTCAGTCCTCGGCCAAGTGCCGTTCCACCGAGGCGACCTTGGCGGTGAGCCCGTCGGTGACCCCGGCCCGGTCGTCGATCTTGATGACCGTGCTCACCCGGCCGCTGTAGGCCTTCACCGCCTCGATCGCCGCCCGGATCACCGGCATCACCTCGTCCCACTCCCCCTCGATGCTGGTGAACATCGCGTCGGTCCGGTTGGGCAGTCCGCTCGCCCGGACCACCCGGACGGCTGCTGCCACCGCCTCTCCCACGTCCTCGCCGATCCCCAGCGGGCTCACCGAAAAGGCTGCGATCACGGCTCTGCGCTCCTTCCGCCGACGGCACTCACCGGCGGCACCGGTCGTGGCCGGGACCAGGTTCCGGTCCGGGCCGCGACCAGGCTAACCGGCCTTGCCGGCGCTCACACCACGGTCGGCAGCGGCGGTTCGACCGCGAGCGGAGCAGTGGCGCGGGCCCGGTGCTGGGCGGCCCACGCGGTGAGGGCCACCGTGCAGGCGTGGTCCAGGTGGCGCAGCCCGGACCAGTCGAGTTCCACCGGCCGGTCGGCCGGCAGCCGTTCCAGGGCGTCCAGCAGCCGGGGCAGCCGCAGGAAGGTCGCGTTGCCGGTGAGCCGGACGCGCTGCAGGGCCTCGCCGGACGGCAGGACCAGTTCCTCCAGGCCGATCTGGAGGTGCGAGGTCTGCCAGGCGGACTTGGCCACGGCCAGGCCGATGCCGATCAGCACCCCCTCGAACAGGTCGGTGGCGATGATGGCGCTCGCGGTCACCGCGAGCACCAGCGCCTCGCCCCGGTGGCCGCGGCAGAGTGCGGCGATCCGCCGCAGCGGGACGAGCTTGGCGCCGGCGTGGACCAGGACGGCGGCCAGCGCGGTGAGCGGGACGAGCCCGAGCACGCCGGGCAGCAGCGCGGTGAACAGCAGCAGCCAGAGCCCGTGCAGGGTGCGCGAGGCCTTGGTCCGCGCCCCCGCCTGGACGTTGGCCGCGCTGCGGACGATCACCGCGGTCATCGGAAGGGCGCCGAGCAGCCCGCAGACGGTGTTGCCGATGCCCTGGGAGGTCAGCTCGCGGTCGTAGTCGGTACGCCGGCCGTGGTGCATCCGGTCGACGGCGGCGGCGCTGAACAGCGTCTCGGCGGAGGCGATCAGGGTGAAGGCGACGACCGTGCCGAGGCCGGCGGTGCCCGCCACCGCGCCGAGCGCGGCACGGTCGGGCAGGTGGACGACGTCGAGCAGGCCGGACACCCGGACCCTCGCCACCGGCAGGTCGGCGGCGGCCGTGACGGCGGCGGCCAGCCCGACCGCGGCCAACGGCGCGGGGACGCCGCGGGCGACGCGCCCGGGCAGGTACTTCCAGCCGACCAGCACGAGCAGGGTCGCCAGGCCCAGGGCGATCGCGCTCGGATCGGCCACGCCGGTGACCGCGTCCGCCAGCAGGTCGGGCAGTCCGGCGATCTTCTCCGGCCCGGTGGCCGGGGCGCGGCGGTCGGCGAGCGCGTACAGCTGGCCGAACAGCAGGGTCAGTCCGATGCCGGCCAGCATGCCGTGCACCACCGAGGCGGACATCGCCCGGAACCAGCGGCCGAGCCGGAGCGCTCCCATCGCGATCTGGAGCAGCCCGGTGCCGAGGACGAGCAGGCCGAGGGCGGTGACGCCGAAGCGCTGGACGGCGTCGTAGACCAGGACGGTCAGCCCGGCGGCCGGACCGCTGACCTGGAGGCTGCTGCCGGGCAGGAGGCCGACGACCAGGCCGCCGACGATACCGGTGACCAGACCCAGTTCGGCGGGGACGCCGGAGGCGACCGCCACCCCGACGCACAGCGGCAGGGCGACCAGGAACACCACCAGCGAGGCGGGCAGGTCGTAGCGCCAGGGGACGGCGCGCAGCACGGCGAGCGGGGGCCGGCGGCGGCCCGGCGGGGCGGCCTTGCCGGGGTGGCCCGGCGGGGCCTTGCGGCGGCGGGGCGTTCGGCTCACCCGGTCACCACCGGGGGGCGGGCAGGGAGACAGCGCATGGCGGCGTTCCTTTCGCGCGCCCGCCGCTGCGGGCACGCCGTCACAGGGGGGGGTGAGGAGGTCGCAGGGGGGGTGAGGAGAGGGAAGGGAGGTGGACCGCGCGGAGGGGCGACAGCGGTACGGCCGCGGGTCCGGGCGGACCGGACGGCGGCGGCGGGTGTCGGGTCGGTGCGGCCAGGGGGTGCGTCCCTCGCTCGGGTGCGGCGGACCGGGCACGCTGGTCCTGGACGGGACCGGCCGCCGGAGCTCCCCCGCTCCCGGACCGTCCCGAATCCCCCTGCCACGGCCTCAGTTGGACATCACGGGCCCGGCGTGCCACCGACGGTACCCAGGGGTGCGGGGTGGGCCGACCTCGGGCACCGTCCCTTCACCCGCACTGCACACCGGCCGCGCTTTCCGGCGCGGAACGACCGGCTCCCCGGGCACACCAGCTCGATCGGCGCCCACCTGTACGAACCCGGCCCCGCCTCCCCGCCCCTCGGACGCCTGCGGCGACCTGCGGTTTCACCCCCGGGGCCGGCTTCCACATTCTGTTGGACCTCCCCTTGACGCCCCGCCGAGGCCAGCCGTACCGTATTTCCACATACAGAAACCGCTCTTCCGTATGGTGGAATTCTGGAGATGAGCCCTCCGACCCACTGCGGGCCGACGCAGGAGATACCCGATGCCTCGTATGACAGCCGCCCGCGCGGCCGTGGAGATCCTCAAGCTCGAAGGCGTTGAGGTCGCGTTCGGCGTGCCGGGCGCGGCCATCAACCCGTTCTACGCCGCACTCAAGGCCTCCGGCGGGATCAGGCACACGCTGGCCCGGCACGTCGAGGGCGCCTCCCACATGGCCGAGGGCTACACCCGCGCCAAGGCCGGCAACATCGGCGTCTGCGTCGGCACCTCGGGCCCGGCCGGCACCGACATGATCACCGGCCTGTACTCGGCGATCGCCGACTCCGTCCCGATCCTGTGCATCACCGGCCAGGCCCCCGTCGCCCGCCTGCACAAGGAGGACTTCCAGGCCGTCGACATCGCCTCGATCGCCAAGCCCGTCACCAAGGCCGCCACCACCGTGCTGGAGGCCGCACAGGTCCCCGGCGTGTTCCAGCAGGCCTTCCACCTGATGCGCTCCGGCCGTCCGGGCCCGGTCCTGATCGACCTGCCGATCGACGTCCAGCTGACCGAGATCGACTTCGACCCCGAGGCCTACCAGCCGCTCCCCGTCTACAAGCCCGCCGCCAACCGGATCCAGATCGAGAAGGCGCTCGCACTGCTCCAGGCGTCCGAGCGCCCGCTGATCGTCGCCGGCGGCGGCGTCATCAACGCCGACGCCGCCGAACTGCTGCGGGAGTTCGCCGAGCTGACCGGCGTCCCGGTGGTCCCGACCCTGATGGGCTGGGGCATCGTCCCCGACGACCACGAGCTGAACGCCGGCATGGTCGGCCTCCAGACCTCGCACCGCTACGGGAACGAGAACTTCCTCGCCTCCGACTTCGTCCTGGGCATCGGCAACCGCTGGGCCAACCGCCACACCGGCGGCCTGGACGTCTACACCGCGGGCCGCACGTTCGTCCACGTCGACGTCGAGCCCACCCAGATCGGCAGGATCTTCGCCCCCGACCTCGGCATCGCCTCCGACGCCAAGGCCGCGCTGGAGCTCTTCCTCCAGGTCGCCCAGGAGCTCAAGACCGCCGGGCAGCTCAAGGACCGCGGCGAGTGGGCCGCCGCCACCCAGGACCGCAAGGCCCGGCTCCAGCGCCGCACCCACTTCGACGACGTGCCGCTCAAGCCGCAGCGCGTCTACGAGGAGATGAACAAGGCGTTCGGCCCGGACACCCGCTACGTCACCACCATCGGCCTCTCCCAGATCGCCGGCGCGCAGTTGCTGCACGTCTACCGGCCGCGGCACTGGATCAACTGCGGCCAGGCCGGCCCGCTCGGCTGGACCATCCCGGCCGCGCTCGGCGTCGCCACCGCCGACCCCGAGGGCCAGGTCGTCGCGCTCTCCGGCGACTACGACTTCCAGTTCATGGTCGAGGAGCTGGCCGTCGGCGCCCAGCACCGCATCCCGTACGTCCACGTGCTGGTGAACAACGCGTACCTGGGCCTGATCCGCCAGGCGCAGCGCAACTTCGACATCGACTTCCAGGTCAAGCTGGAGTTCGAGAACATCAACGCGCCGGAGCTGGGCGTCTACGGCGTGGACCACGTCAAGGTCGCCGAGGGCCTGGGCTGCAAGGCGATCCGGGTCACCGAGCCCGAGGGCCTGCTGCCGGCCTTCGAGGAGGCCAAGAAGCTGGCCGCCGAGTTCCGCGTCCCGGTCGTCGTCGAGGCGATCCTGGAGCGGGTCACCAACATCTCGATGGCCGCCGCCGACATCGACAAGGTCAACGAGTGGGAGGAGATCGCCACCCTCCCCGAGCACGCGCCGACCGCCGTCAAGCCGCTCGCGCCCTGATCCCGCAGCGGGCCGCTCGGGGCGGGATCCGGCAGCGGGCCGCTCGGGGCGGGATCCGGCGCGGATCCACCACTGCGCCCCGCCCCGAGTGGCCCGGACACGCACCGGGTACAAACCGGAAGACGCCCGCGCCCGACCTCCGTGCGCGGGCCCGGAGCCCCTGGAGCGGACACCATGCCCTTCAGCATGAGCAAGGCCGAGCGCGAGCGGTTCCTCGCCGCACCGCACGTCGGCATCCTGGCCGTCGACTCCGGCGCCGGAGCGGACCGGGGCCCGCTGGCCGTACCGGTCTGGTACACCTACGTCCCCGGCGGCCTGCTCACCGTCGTCACCGGCCGCGACTCCGTCAAGGCCCGGCGGATCCGCGCCGCCGGGCGGTTCACCCTCTGCGCCCAGCGCGAGCAGGGCCCGGCCGCGTACGTGAGCGTCGAGGGCCCCGTGGTGGCGATCGAGGACCGGCTCGACCGCGACGAGTGGGCCGCCCTCGCGAACCGCTACCTGTCACCCGAGGCCGCGCGCGACTACCTGGCCTCCGCCCGGGAACAGTTGGCCGCCGACATCACCTTCCGGATGCGGCCCGAGCGCTGGTCGAGCGCCGACTTCTCCTCCTTCGGGGCCGACCTGTCACAAGACCGGTAGGTCGGGCTCGGTCCAGGTGGTCGCGGCCACTACGGTGGCCAGGCGACCACCTGTTCCGCACTCCTTTCGAAAGGACCACCACCGTGAGCCTGTACGACATCCCGCTGCGCACCCTCACCGGCGAGCCCACCTCGCTGGCCGACTACAAGGGCAAGGCGCTGCTGATCGTCAACGTCGCCTCCAAGTGCGGCCTGACCCCGCAGTACACCGGCCTGGAGAACCTCCAGCAGCGGTACGCCGCACGCGGGTTCACCGTGCTGGGCTTCCCCTGCAACCAGTTCGCCGGGCAGGAGCCGGGCAGCGCCGAGGAGATCCAGACCTTCTGCTCCACCAGCTACGGCGTCACCTTCCCGCTGTTCGAGAAGATCGACGTCAACGGCGACGACCGGCACCCGCTGTACCGGCAGCTGACCCAGGTCGCCGACGCCGAGGGCGAGACCGGGGACGTCAGCTGGAACTTCGAGAAGTTCCTGATCTCCCCCGACGGCACCGTGGCCGCCCGCCTGCGGCCGCGGGTCGAGCCGGAGTCGGCCGAGCTGATCGCGGCGATCGAGGCCGTCCTCCCGGCCTGATCCCCACCCACCCGCCGACGGACCGGCCCCGGGCACCCGCCCCGGGCCGGTCCGTCGTTCCCCCGGGCCGTCGAGCAGCCCCTCTCGATTGCCGAGTCGGCCTCGACTGAACTGAGCCAGTAGAACTGCGCACTACCCATGTCCGTTCGTCTGGGGGTTCGTCGAGCGGACCGTGGAGAAGACCGAGCTGCTGATGCCGGTGCGGCAGCAGCCACTTCGCAGGCTCGGTCGCCCAGCGCCCGTGCCTCACCAACTCGCGCTGCTCCCACCCTCAGACTGGACGGCGCTGCGGATCCCAGCCGTCGATCGGTGTCCACTCGTGCTCCAGGATCGAGTAGGTGATCGAGTCGCGCCAGGCGCCGTGGACGAAGACGTGATCACGGATCCGCCCGTCCTCGGTCATCCCGGCACGGAGAAGTGTTCGCGCGGATGCTTCGTTGAGCGGAGAGCGGGCGGCCCAGATGCGGTGCAGGCCGAGGACGTCGAAGCCGAGCGCGCACAGCAGGTGTGACCGAACTGATGCCGCAGGCGGAGCAAGTCGTGGGGGAAGTCATCCTTACCCCGGTCCTCGCCCCATGGGGCGATCACATTGGCGCGTTGGATATCCCAAGGGCTACCCAACGCGCCGCCCCGGCCGAGGGTCGGTGGCCAGTCATCTGGTGATCGCGGAGAGCCGCCTTCGCAGGGGCTCCTCCAGGTCGAGGTTGTCGCCTCGAGTAGTGGTCTGCAGCAGTTCAGTGATGACGACAAGCTCGGCGAACTGCCCGGCTGGCGTGCCGAGGATATGGGCGAGTCGGTGACGGACCTGGGCGGCGGTGTCCGGCACGAGGAGGCTGTACGAGTGCAACACTGCCGCGTCGTACCCGGCAGGCGCGACGCCCCAGCCTTCCCAGTCGAGGACCGTCAGGGTTGGGCCCGTGAGGTTGGCCCAGTGCAGGTCACCGTGGGCCGTCGTCCAGGCAGACACCCTGGTGTCCATCGGGATGCCCAGGTACTGGGGCATGGCGCGGTCCAGGTACTCCTGCCGGACCGCGACCCGGTCGCTGGGAACGGCGGCGATGGCGTCGAGGGCGGTGCCGAGTTCGTCCCACCAGGCGCCGTCCAGATCAGGAGCTTTCCGGAGGATCGGCTCGTGAGTGGTGATGGTGGAGGCGATGACCTTCTCGTACAGCTCCGCCAGATAGCCGTGCTCGCCCTCGGTCCAGGTACGTCGCTCCCGCAGGCGCGGCCTGGGTACCGCAGGAGGCATGAGCTGTTCTGCCTCCTGCGGTCCCTCCCAGAGCTTTCCGCCGGCCTTGTCGGACGGGGCGGACACCAGTCGGAGCCAGCCCTCGCCGGACGCCGTGGCGACCGGGCGGCTCAGGGTACGTCCGCGCCAGCCCCACGCTTCGCGCGAGCCGATCGGCGTGGCCTTGAGCGCGGTTGCTGCCGTGGCGTGCATCCCACGCATCCGCCTGGCGGTGCCCGGCTCAGGTTCCGAGTACATCAACAACCCTTCGGAGTACGTCCGGAGACAACGGCGGTCGGCCGACGGTTTCGGCGGCCTGCATCCAGTGTTCCGGGTTCCCCGTCGACAGGAGCACGCGTCTCACCCCTGGGGCTGAAGCCACGACGGCAAGGGCGGTCTCGGCAGAGGTCATACCGGGATTGATCAGCTTGGTCAGTTCCGGGGTCACCACGCCGGGGACCTCACCTCCGTGGAGCGGGGCGGAGGCGAACACCTCCAGTCCCGCATCCAGGGCATCGGCCAACGGGCCGTGTCCGTCGAGAGCCTGGGCGATGGGCGCGAGGTGGACGAGGGAGACCGGGAGCTGGACGGCCCACAGGTGATGATTCGGCCCGCCGGCCCTGGTCGCGAGTTCGATCAGCGTGGGTACATCGAAGAGGCCACTGCTGAAGCCGCGCCAGGTCGCCACTCCATAGGCGCTGATGGTCTGTTGGCTACACGCCTCCTCCAGAGCCAGGAAGGCGTTGTAGAGCCGACCGGTGATCTCGCCGTCCGGGCAGACATGCTCGGGGTTGTGGACGAACACCAGGTCGGGTACCCGGCTGAGCATGAGCTTGGAACGCGCGAGCTGCCAGGCGATGTAGTCCGGGGTGAGGCAGTGCCCGCGCTCGGCGTCCGCCGTGGACAGGGCACCGGCTCGTACCCCGATGTGCCTGGTGCCGGCCGGGACGAAGCCCACCTTCGTGGAGACGCACAGATCCGGGTAGGCAGCCAGAGCCACTGCGAGCGACGCCTCCGCCCGACCGCCTGCGTAGTTGGGCGCCGTGTCCACCCAGTCGGCACCTCGGGAGGCGGCCATCAACGCCGCCTCGGCCACATCGAGGCAACGGTAGGTGCCGAGGCCCAGCCGGGCGGTCATCGAAGGCCTCCGATCGCGGCGGCCTGGCCGTCGACCAGCTCCGTCACGACACCGGCCGCCTGTCCGAGAGCGACGCCCGCGGCCTGCGCGAGATCGGCCAGCCGGTGAGGTTCCCCATCGGCGAGGAGCGCGAGCATCGGCTCGGCCTTGGCGGCGAACGTCCACTCCTCGCCGCCGGCGGTCAGCCGGACGGTGCCGTCGGGCAGGGCAGTGAGAACGGGCCGCGTGGTGACCAGGCGTACCTGCAGGTCGGCATCCGGTGGGGCCGCCGTGATGTGGGGCAGCGACGGCGTGAGCCGGGCTCGCTCGGTGGCGTCGCGAGCGGAGGAGAAGCGGGCGATCAGGTCGTCGCTCTCCAGCTCGGTCGCGAGGAGCTTGCCGATCGCGTCGAGGAAGGCACGCTGCTCCTCTGCGGCCCCGAAGCGCGGGATGTCCGCCCGGACGGTCTCGTGGGCACGCAACATCTCCGACAGCCAGGTGATCAAGTCGGCACCCGTCGTGCTCTGCAGCCCGCACGTGACGTGCAGCGAGTGCCGGCCCTCGGAGGCGGCGACGGCGTGCCACCAGCCCCGAGGCAGATAGAGCACATCGCCGGCGGTGAGAACCAGATCGGCGACGGGCTCTTCGGGCGGCTGCTCGGGCGTCTCGACGTCGCGGTGCATCGGCACCGTACGGGTGGGACCGTAGATGCGCCAGCGCTTCGCGCCGTCGAGCTGGACGACGACCACGTCGTGATCATCCCAGTGGACGCCGAAGCCCTCGGTGCCGGTCCAGGAGGCATACAGGTTGACCTGCAGGCCGGTCCGCAGCCAGCGCTCCAGCTGGCCAGCCAAAGCACCGATACCGAGGTGGAGCTCGTCAACGGCGTCCAGGACCAGCGTGGCACCCTCGGCGAGACGCTTGTGCAACTCGGAGGGCTGGAGCTGGTGCCAGACGGTGTTCCGCCGGGTGGTGATCGGTCGGGAGTACGTGTGCGCGGGCACCTGCTCCCCGTTGGCGGCGAGGCGGAAGCGAGGGGGTTCGAACCGATGCTGGGCCAGGATGGCGTTGAGATCATCCCAGCTCATGAGTCCGGTGAGTGACGCGGCTTCACCGCGTGCGACCTTGAAGCTGCGGCCGAGCGTCTGGGCGAGGAAGTCATCCCCGCCCAGACGCTCAACCACCGAGAAGTACTCGGCGGTCATCGTGATGCAGCCGTCAGTCGTTGGTGTCGGTTCGACCGGTGGAGCCGCCGTCCGATGGCTGCTCGCCACGCGAGCGGGCCGCGGCGACCTTCGCACGGGCGACCAGCAGGCCGTCGTCCTCCGTCTCGGTGCTGGTCGTCAGGTTCTCGGGCATGAAGCACTCCTTCGGGATCATGGGGCGGGCGGCTGCCCAGCCCCGTCGTTGGTGCAGCGATGGATCCGTTGCCAGGACAAAGCCGCTGGCAAGGAACCTCAGGTGCTTGTGCCGCGCGGCTGTTGACCAGCGCGGCCACCTGCATCCCCCCAAGCCCGCGTCGGGGCGGGAGGAAGTCGTGTCAGGCACTGGTCGGGACGACGTCCCGTGCCTTCGGGGCCAGGGCCCTCACCAGCTCGGTGAGTCGCTCGTCGCCCGAGACTGCGGCGGTGGTGCCGACCTCGAACCAGATCCGCTTGCCAGCGGGGTCCGGCTCGGCGCCCCAGTTCGTCGCGAGCGCTGCCACCAGGAACAGTCCTCGCCCGCCGGTGGCGTCGAGATCGACCCCGCCAGCGACCGGCAGTTCGTGGCCGACGTCCGTCACCTCGACGCGCAGCCGTTCACCGTTCCAGGACACGCACACGACGCACGGGGCGTCCGTGTGGCACACGGCGTTGGTGATCAGCTCGCTGGACAGCAACTCGACATCGCGGAGCGCGTCCTCCGCCAGCGGCAAGCCCCAACCGCGCACGGCCCGTATCACCCGCCGCCGGGCGTCCGGCACGGCCTCGGCACTGGGCAGCACGCGAAAGCCGAACGGGGCGGGGGCAGTGGCCTGGCGGGTGGTGACGGACATGAGCGCGGACCTTTCACCGGGACGAGGTCGGCAGCGGGCCGATTCGCGCCGGGATTCACCCGGCAGGTATCTACAGAACCGCCTCCAACGCCGGTGAACCAGAGCAGAATTGAAGCGGCAATGAGGCATCCGTGCTGCAAACCCGGGCATGACCTGGCCTGTTATGGCTACAGACGAACTGACGTACCTCTGGAGGACGCGGGATGGCATCCAGGAGGTCCCGGCTGATCCAGCGCAGGGAGGCGGTCGGCCACACCCAGGAATCTCTGGCTGAGGCCCTCGACGTGGACCGTACGACTGTGGGCCGGTGGGAGAGCGGTAGGGGTACCCCGCAGCCCTGGATGCGGCCGAAACTCGCCCGTGCCCTGGGACTCTCGGCTGACCAGTTGGCCGCCCTGCTGGCAGTACCCCCCGTAGCCGTCGAAGCAGCGCCACAGTCCAGCAGCGTCGGCGATGCGTCGCCTCCTGTGCATGCCCGGCGCACGGACCACGACAACGATCTCGTAGTGGCCGTGGCAGCCGACTCGGCAGAGTCCGCGCTGTTCCTCCGTTTCGCGAGCGCGTCCAACGTGGACGACACTCTGCTCGAACAGATCGACGCGGACATTGCGAGGCTGGCAGGGGACTACGTGAGCAAGCCGGTGTCCGAGCTCTTCCATGACATCGGAACCCTCCGGCGAGGAGTGTTCGACTTACTTCGAGGCCGTCAACGCCCCTACCAGACAGGCCATCTCTACCTGCAGGCCGGACGCCTCTGCGGCCTGGCCACCCACATCGCCCTCGACCTCGGCCAGTACACAGCTGCGGCTACGCATTCGCGAACCGCCTGGCGTTGCGCGGAGTCAGCCGGCCACAACGGTCTCCGGGCCTGGATCCGATCCATCCAGTCCCTGATCGCCTACTGGCAGCAGGACCACCGCCAGGCCGCCAAACTAGCCAGAGCCGGGCTGCCGTATGCGGACAGCGGGACGATCGCAGCCCGCCTGCTCAGCCTTGAAGCACGGGCCACCGCCGCGCTCGGCGACAGCGCGAGCGCGCTACTGGCAGTGGAAGCGGCCGCGGCGGCGCGGAGCGCCGTAGCCGGAGTGGATCTTCCCGGCGTATTCACGTTTCCCGAGGCCAAGCAGTGGACCTACGCCGGCACCGCCCTCCTCGCCCTGGGCAGCCAGGTTCACGTGAACCGTGCCATCGAGGCGTCCTCCAGGGCCATTGCCCTGTACGAGTCCGCACCGCGGCAGGAACAGTCCTCCGGTGACCTGTTGGCGGCCCGCCTCGACCTCGCCAACGCCCACCTCGCCCACGGCGACCTCGACGGCGTGCAGGAGAAGCTCTCGGTGGTGCTGGACGCCGCACCGGACCGGCGAACAGCGAGCATCTCTGCCCGACTTCGAGCCCTGAGCACCCGTCTCGCCGAGCCCGCCTACGCAGGCTCCCCGATCGTCCTGAGTCTCCGCGAGAATGTCAGAGAAGCCTGCTCTCGACCCGCACTCACGAATCCTCCGGAGCTGCCCCAGTGACGAGCAACACCGCACAGCAGGACGCCGCTATCGCCGACAAGGCGATCCTCGCGAACAGCGCCTACGCCGACGGACGCCACCTGGCCGCCCGCCAGTCCATCTACCGGTGGCAGCAGCCGCGGTACGACCTGCCCGGGATCGTCCTCGAAGAGCTGGCCGGCACAAGCGGGATCGTCCTGGACGCCGGGTGCGGCAACGGCAAGTTCGTCAGCCGCCTGCACAAGGATCGCCCGGACCTTCAGGTCGTCGGGATGGACATTTCGGCGGGCATCCTCGCCGACGTCGAGAAGCCGGTCCTGGTAGCCGACGCCCAGGCCCTGCCCTTCGCCGACGACAGCGCCGACGCCGTGTTGGCCCTGCACATGCTGTACCACGTCAGCGATATCGAGGCCACGATCGAGGAACTGGCCCGCGTCCTCCGGCCTGGCGGTGTGCTCATCGCCTCGACCAACAGCACCATCGATAAAAAGGAGTTGGACCGGCTCTGGGCCCGGGCCGCAGGCGACATCCTCGGGATTCCCGAGGGGCCGGCGCGGGTTTCCCTCAGCTCCCGCTTCTCCCTGGAAAAGGCCCCCGGCTACCTCGGAACAGCGTTCAAGGACATCCGGGTGCGGGAACTGCCTGGCGCCATCGAGATCACCGATCCTGCGCCGATCGTTTCCCACCTCGCCTCCTACGAAGCGTGGGCTGACCAATGCGGCGTCCCTTTCCGCGAGACGGTCAGTCGGGCGGCAGAGATCGCTGCCGCCGCCATCAAGACAGAAGGCTCATTCAAGATCACGTGCCTCGGTGGCATTCTGACTTGTAGGCGGTAAGGCGGCCGAGCGACGTGGTCACTGCCTAAAACGACAAGGTGGTTTCCTCGCGTCATCATGGCTGCTCTGGTCCATCTGGACTCCTCCAGGGCGAAAAGAGCAGTCGTTCATATGCCGTCCGGTCGGCCTGATCCCCACCCGCCGACGGGGAGGGCCGCAGGTGGCGACCCTCCCCGTCACAGCAACAGGCGGGTCCCCGGTGGGAGTTCACCGGATTCGGCGGCGTGGTGCAGATGCGCCAGCAGGGTCGTACGCAGGGCCCCTGCGGCGCGGGTGAGCGGCACTTCGTGGCCGTGGGCGACGGCGATGGTGCGGCCCAGGCCCGGCCCGGCGAAGGGGATGACCGCGAGGCCCGAGCGGGCCGCGACCATCCCGGGGACGACCGCGGGCCCGAGTCCGGCCCGGACGAAGCCGAGGACCGCGTCCATCTCGCCGCCCTCCACCGCGAACTCCGGCTCGAAGCCGGCCGCCCGGCAGGCTGCCAACGCCGCCTCCCGGACGTCGTAGCCCTCCCGGAACATCACCAGCGGGCGCCCCTTGAGCTCCGCCACCCGGACCTTGCGCCGGGTCCGTCGCTCGGCGGAGACCAGCACCAGCTCCTCGTGCAGCAGCTCGGTGACGGCCAGCGCCGGTGCGGCCTCCCCGCTCGGCGGGGTGATGATCAGCGCGAGGTCCAGCTCCCCCGCCGCCAGCCAGCGCACCAGATCGCGCGAGCCGCCCTCCCGGACCACCAGCGCCACCCCCGGGTAGCGGTCCCGGAACAGCCGCAGCACGTCCGGCACCAGGCTGGTGCACAGGCTCGGCGGCGCGCCCAGCCGCACCCGGCCGCGGCGCAGCTGGACCGTCTCCTGGACGGCCAGCCGGGCGCTCTCGGTGTCCGCGAGGATGCGCCGGGCCAGCGGCAGCAGTGCCTCCCCCGCATCGGTCAGGGCGATGTTGCCCCGGGTGCGGTGGAACAGCTCGGCGCCCAACTCCCGTTCCAGTGAACGGATCTGCTGGGAGAGCGAGGGCTGGGCGACGTGTGCCGCCTCGGCGGCCCGGGTGAAGTGGCGGGTCTCGGCGACGGCCAGGAAGTAGCGGAGTTGCTGGAGCTGCACCCGGCCAGGATAGGCCGCATTGATAGGCCAGGGCTATTGTCACGAGCCGTAGCATGTCTTGGACGCACCCTGGCGTTCGTCCCTACCGTTGCAGCCATGACAACCGCGACTCGGACGGCCCGGCATCCGTCCACCCTGGCGACGCTCTGGCGGTCGACCGTCGGCAAGAAGGCGGTCATGGCCGTCACCGGACTGGCCATGCTGCTCTACCTGGTCGCGCACATGCTGGGCAACCTCAAGGTGTTCGCCGGCCCGGACGACATCAACGGCTACGCGACCTGGCTGCGCACCATCGGCCAGCCGTTCCTGGGCCACGAGTGGTTCCTGTGGATCGCCCGCTTCGGCCTGCTCGCCGCCGTCCTGCTGCACGGCGTGTCCGCCTACCAGCTCAGCCGCCGCGACCTCGCCGCCCGACCGAGCAAGTACGTCCACAAGCGCCGCCGGGCGAGCTACGCGACCCGGACCATGCGCTGGGGCGGGGTGATCCTGGCGCTGTTCATCGTCTGGCACATCCTCGACCTGACCACGCTGACCGTGAACCCCGCCGCCGAACACGGCCGCCCGTACCAGAACATCGTGGCCTCCTTCGGCCAGTGGTACAGCTGCGTGATCTACATCGTCGCGATGCTCGCCGTCGGCCTGCACATCCGGCACGGCTTCTGGAGCGCCGCGCAGACCCTCGGTGCCAACAACGCCCGCCGGGACCGGGCGCTCAAGCTGACCGCCAACGGCCTGGCGCTCGTGCTGACCGCCGGCTTCCTGTCCGTCCCCGTGGCCGTGATGTTCGGAGTCGTCAAATGAGCTACCTGGACTACACCGTCGGCGAGCCCGTCGCCGACACCAAGGCCCCCGCCGGGCCGATCGAACAGCGCTGGGACCAGCGGCGGTTCGAGGCCAAGCTGGTCAACCCGGCCAACCGGCGCAAGCACACCGTGATCGTGGTCGGCACCGGCCTGGCCGGCGGCGCGGCCGGCGCCACCCTGGCCGAACAGGGCTACCACGTCGTCCAGTTCTGCTTCCAGGACTCCCCGAGGCGCGCTCACTCGATCGCCGCCCAGGGCGGCATCAACGCGGCCAAGAACTACCGCAACGACGGCGACTCGATCCGCCGGCTGTTCTACGACACCGTCAAGGGCGGCGACTTCCGCGCCCGCGAGTCCAACGTGCACCGGCTCGCCCAGGTGTCGGTCGAGATCATCGACCAGTGCGTCGCCCAGGGCGTCCCGTTCGCCCGCGAGTACGGCGGCCTGCTGGACACCCGCTCCTTCGGCGGCGTGCAGGTCTCCCGCACCTTCTACGCGCGCGGCCAGACCGGCCAGCAGCTGCTGCTCGGCGCCTACCAGGCGCTGTCCCGGCAGATCGCCGCCGGGAACGTGGAGATCCACCCGCGCACCGAGATGCTCGACCTGCTGGTCGTCGACGGCCGGGCGCGCGGCATCGTCGCCCGCGACCTGGTCACCGGCGCGATCAGCACCCACACCGCCGACGCCGTGGTCCTCGCCAGCGGCGGCTACGGCAACGTCTTCTACCTCTCCACCAACGCCAAGAACTCCAACGCCACCGCGATCTGGCGGGCCCACCGGCGCGGCGCCCACTTCGCCAACCCGTGCTTCACCCAGATCCACCCCACCTGCATCCCGCGCTCCGGCGACCACCAGTCCAAGCTCACCCTGATGAGCGAGTCGCTGCGCAACGACGGCCGGATCTGGGTGCCCAGGGCCCAGGGCGACACCCGGCCGCCGGCCGAGATCCCCGAGGACGAGCGGGACTACTACCTGGAGCGGATCTACCCGGCCTTCGGCAACCTGGTGCCGCGCGACATCGCCTCCCGGGCCGCCAAGAACGTCTGCGACGAGGGCCGCGGCGTCGGCCCCGGCGGGCAGGGCGTCTACCTGGACTTCGCCGACGCCATCCGCCGGCTGGGCCGGGACGCCGTCGCCGCCAAGTACGGCAACCTGTTCGACATGTACGAGCGGATCACCGCGGAGGACCCGTACCGGGTCCCGATGCGGATCTACCCCGCGATCCACTACACGATGGGCGGACTCTGGGTCGACTACGACCTGCAGACCACCGTCCCCGGCTTGTTCGCCGTCGGGGAGGCCAACTTCTCCGACCACGGCGCCAACCGGCTCGGCGCCAGCGCGCTCATGCAGGGCCTCGCCGACGGCTACTTCGTCCTGCCGCCCACCCTGAACGACTACCTGGCCCGCAACCCGCTGCCCGCCGTCCCCGCCGACCACCCGGCGGTCACCGAGGCCGAGGCCGAGGTCGAGGACCGGCTGAACCTCATCCTCGCGGTGGACGGCGACCGCACCCCCGACTCCTTCCACCGCGAACTCGGCGAACTCCTCTGGGACGAGTGCGGGATGGCCCGCGACGAGGCCGGACTGCGTCGGGCCCTGGCGCGGATCCCGCAGCTGCGCGAGGAGTTCTGGCGCCGGATCAAGGTGCCCGGCACCGGGCAGGAGCTCAACCAGTCGCTGGAGAAGGCCAACCGGCTCGTCGACTACTTCGAGCTCGCCGAACTCATGTGCCTGGACGCCCTGCACCGCGCCGAGTCGTGCGGCGGCCACTTCCGCACCGAGAGCCAGACGCCCGACGGCGAGGCCGCCCGGCGCGACGAGGAGTACGGCTACGCCGCCGCCTGGGAGTTCACCGGCACCGGGACCGCCCCCGTCCTCCACCGCGAGGCCCTCGACTTCGCGTACGTCCACCCCACCCAGCGGAGCTACGCATGAACCTCACCCTGCGCATCTGGCGCCAGCCGGGCCCGGACGCCCCCGGGTCGATGACGACCTACCAGGTCGGCGGCATCAGCCCCGACATGTCCTTCCTGGAGATGCTCGACAGCCTGAACGAGGAGCTGATCACCAGCGGGGACCAGCCCGTGGCCTTCGACCACGACTGCCGCGAGGGCATCTGCGGCGCCTGCGGCATGGTCATCAACGGCCAGGCCCACGGCCCCGAGCGGACCACCACCTGCCAGCTGCACATGCGGCACTTCCGGGACGGCGACACCATCGACGTCGAGCCGTGGCGGGCGGCGGCCTTCCCGGTGGTCAAGGACCTGGTGGTGGACCGCTCCGCCTTCGACCGGATCATCGGCTCCGGCGGCTACATCTCCGCCCCCACCGGCAGCGCCCCCGACGCGCACGCCACGCCCGTCCCCAAGGAGGCCGCCGACACCGCCTTCGAACACGCCGAGTGCATCGGCTGCGGCGCCTGCGTGGCGGCCTGCCCGAACGGCTCGGCGATGCTGTTCACCTCCGCCAAGGTGGTCCACCTCAACGTGCTCCCCCAGGGCGCGCCGGAGCGCGCCTCCCGGGTGCGGAACATGGTCACGGCGATGGACGCCGAGGGCTTCGGCGGCTGCACCAACACCGGCGAGTGCGCCACCGCCTGCCCCAAGGGCATCCCGCTGCCCAGCATCGCCGCGATGAACCGCGAATTCCTGCGGGCCGCGCGCGGTTGACGGGCCACGCCGTCGGCCCCGTGCCCCCGGGCGCGGGGCCGACGGCGTGCAGCGGGGCGTACGGGGCATTCGCACGCTCCCCCGAGGGGTGGTGGATCGTCAGGTCCCGCGCCCGTAGCCGGGAATTCGCGCTACCGTGGTGCTCCGCTACGGAAGGACGGCATATGCCCGAGGTTCAGTCCTGTTCCGGTTGCGGCGGGTCCGGGGGGACCCAGAAGACCGAAGCCACGGTCGAACGGGACGAGGAAGGGAGCATGGTGCCGAGGATCCACACCTTCTGGTCGCCCTGCGGTCGGTGCCACGGATCCGGGACGGTGATCGCCGGATGAGGCTGGTCTTCGAGTGTGTCGAGTGCGGCGCACACTACCTTCCGCCCGAGAGCATGGCGTACCCGGACGGGCCCGCCTCCCCGATCTGGTGCTCGCGCTGCCAGGCGGCCAAACGGTCCGCCGGCGTCCGGGAGGACCCGCTGCTCACCCGCGTGGCCCTGGCCGCCGCCCGGGCCGCACTCGCCCGGCACACCGCCGAGGGCGAGCCCGTCGCGCGCGCCGACGTCCGCCCGTCCCGGCCGCCGCTGTCCCGCCGGGCCCACTCCGGCCCGGGCGGGGTGCGCAGCAAGCTGAGCTGAGCCCCCAGCCCCCGCGCTCGCGCTCGCGCTCGCGAGGAACCGTCCCAGCCCGGCGGCGTCCCTGGCCCGCTCTAGAAGAGCGCCTCCTGGGTGTCCGGCTCCGGCGGGCGGACCCGCTCCTCCAGGGCCACCCCGGACGTCGGACGGCCGGAGACGGGCGCGAGCGTCCAGCCGGTGAGCAGCCGGGTGTCCAGCAGCAGCGGCCCCGAGCCGTCGGCCTGGTCCAGGAACAGGTGGCGGCCCACCGGCGGCCGCAGGGTGCCCGCGATCACCGCCCCGTCGGCCAGGCCGCCGACCTGCCGGTACGCCTCCGGGGCGCCGTCGGACAGCCCGAACCGCGCCACGTGGTCGACCACCGGGCGCTCGGCGAGCAGTTCCAGCGCGTGGCCGGCCAGCAGGCGGTGCGCCTGCGCCCGGGCCTCGGTCAGCACGGCCCGGCGGTACGGCTCGTCGCCGTGCGCCCACCAGTGCTCGGTCTTCAGCCTGGCCTTGAACCGCTCGCGCGCCAACCCGGAGGCGGCGACGGTGAGTTCGGCGCGCCGGATGGCCGGCAGCCCGCCCCGGGCGGTGAACGCGTAGGCCAGTGCGCCCTGTTCGAGCAGTCGGCTGTCGCCGCGCTGCTCGGCGGTCAGCCCGACCTTCAGCAGGCCGTCGCCGAACCAGGCGAGGTAGAGCAGGTACGTCCGGCCGTCGTCGAGGATCTGGTCCCGGGCGAGGGCCAGGCCACGGTCGACGCTCTGGCAGGCCGGGCACTGCACTGCGGCGCCGTCCGACGCGATCACCGCGTGGTGCGGGCACGGGGTGCGCTCCGCCGCCCCGGCCAGCCAGGCGCCGGTGCAGCGGCGCGGCCCGCCCAGCAGCCAGCCGACCTCCGCGCCGGGCGTGACGGCCCGCTCGTGCGCCTGGCCTGCGCGCACGGCGCCGAGCAGGGCGCGGCCCTCGTGCCAGCTCAGCCCGGTGGAGACCCAGCCGGCGGGCCGGTCCGGGTGCTGCGGTGCGATCGTCACGGGCATCCCTCCCTCTCGAACCAGTGCAGAGTACCCGCCACCCCTGACAGTGCTCCCCCTGACAGTGCTC
This sequence comes from Kitasatospora sp. NPDC091276, assembly GCF_040684355.1. Classification (NCBI taxonomy): domain Bacteria; kingdom Bacillati; phylum Actinomycetota; class Actinomycetes; order Kitasatosporales; family Streptomycetaceae; genus Kitasatospora; species Kitasatospora sp. NPDC091276. Next base: position 187,976 of record NZ_JBFBFU010000018.1, read on the forward strand.
CCCGTGACAGTGCCCCCTGCTAGCCTCCGCGATCATGACGCCCGACACCGCCGCCCAGTCCCCCGTCACCGCCGACGACCTCGCGCTCGTCCTCCGGCTCGCCGCCACCACCCTGCGCGCGGCACCCGCGGACGCCGACTGGTCCCAGCCCGCCGGAACGGTCACCTGGGACTGCTGGACCACCGTCGAGCACCTCGCCGACGACCTGCTCGCCTACGCCGCCCAGCTCGGCCCGGCCGCCCCGCCGCGCGAGCGGTACGTCCCCTTCGCCACCGAGCGCCGCTTCCCCGGCGGGCCGAACAACTTCGTCCGCGCCGACCGCGCGAGCGGGCCCGACGGGCTGATCGAGGTGCTGGAGGCGAGCGGCGGGCTGATGGTCGCGATCGCCCGCGCCGCCACGCCCGAGGTCCGCGCCTACCACCCGTGGGGTGTCGCCGACCCGGCCGGGTTCGTCGCGATGAGCCTGGTCGAGACGCTGGTGCACCTGCACGACGTGGCCCAGGGCCTCGGCCTGCCCTGGGATCCCCCGGCCGACCTCTGCCGCCGCGTCCTCGCCCGCCTCTTCCCCGACGTCCCCGTCACCTCCGCCGACGCCCCCTGGCCGACCCTCCTGTGGGCCACCGGCCGCACCGCGCTGCCCGGCCGGCCGCTGCGCACCGACTGGCGCTGGCACGCCCGGCCCGAGGACGCCCCCCAGGTGCACTGACCGGTGCAGTGCAGCCGCGCTGCTCCCGGGGCTTGGCCCGGTGGGGTGTTCACGTTCTATTGTTGCGGGCGCGGTTGGCGGCGCGGCCGGGAGGCGGGCGGCGCGACCGGTCCGGCGTGCAATGGAGGGGTGGACGGTGGCGGGGCGGCGGAACGACGGAGTGCTGGCGATCTGGGCGGAGGCGCAGCGGCAGCAGCAGCGCCGGGAGGAGGCCCGCTGGCGTGCCGAGGCGGCGCAGCAGCGCCGGCTGGAGCGCGAGCAGCGGGATGAGCAGCGGGCGACGGCCCGCAACGAGCGGGAGGCGCAGCGGGCGTACCAGCAGTCCCGGGAGGCGGAGGCGGCCCGGCTGACGGCCGAACTGGACGCCCGGGTCGAGGAGTTGCGCGGGCTGCTGGCCGCCGGGCTGGCGGCGCCGGCGTTCGGCCCGCAGGCACTGCTGGCCCCGCGCCCGGTGCCGCCGTTCGACCCGGGCCCGCTGGGTCGGCCGGTGGAGCTGCCCGATCAGGGCGGCCCGAAGTACCACGTGCCGCCGCCGGACCAGGTGCAGGCGCGCAATCCGGGGGTGCGGCGGCAGTACGAGCAGTACCTGGCGCAGGCCCGGGCCCGGTTCGAGCAGGACTGGTACGCCGCCCAGGCGCAGGAGGCCGACCGGCAGCGCCGGCTGGCCGTGTACCACCAGGAGTACCTGGCCTGGGCGGCGCAGTTCCGCCGCCAGGACGAGGACCGCGCCGCCCGTACCGAGGAGTTGCTGCGGCGGCTGCGCGCGGGCGAGCCGGAGGCGGTGCAGGAGTACTTCACCGCCGGCCTGTACGCCTCGGCGGCCTGGCCGGAGGGCTTCCCGCACCGGCTGGTGGCGGCCTGGGAGGCGTCGACCCGGCAACTGGTGGTGAACTGGGAGCTGCCCGGCCCGGACGTGGTGCCGGCCGCCGGCCGGGTGCGGTACGTGAAGACGGACGACCGCGAGGCGGAGGTGGCCCGCCCGGCGACGGAGCGCAAGGCGCTGTACCGGGAGGTGCTGGCGCAGTCGGCGCTGCGGCTGGCGGCGGAGCTGTTCCGGGCGGACCGGGACGGGATGCTGGACTCGGTGGTGCTGAACGGCTTCGTCCTGGGCATCGACCCGGCGACCGGCCGGGAGGCGGAGCGCTTCCTGTCCACCCTGACCGCCTCCCGGGCCGAGTTCGCCGGGCTGGCGCTGGACCGGGTGGCGCCGGTGGACTGCTTCCAGGGCCTGGGCGGCAAGCTGTCGGCGCGCCCGGAGCGGCTGGACGAGGTGCGGCCGGACCGGCTGCCGGAGACGGTCGGCGGGAGCCTGGCCGGGCACGGCGGCGACGGCGACCCGGACCTGTTCGAGATGGACCCGATCGAGTTCGAGGAGCTGATCGCCGAGCTGTTCCGGCTGCGCGGCTTCCGGGTGATGACCACGGCCCGCAGCGGCGACGTCGGGGTGGACGTGGTCGCCGAGGACCTGGACCCGGTGACCGGCGGCAAGATCGTGATCCAGGCCAAGCGCTACCGCAAGACGGTGCCCCCGACGGCCGTGCGCGACCTGGAGTCGACCGTCCGGCACCACGGGGCGAACAAGGGCATCCTGGTGACCACCGCCGGCTTCGGCCGCGGCTCGTACAGCTACATCGAGGGGAAGCCGCTGACGCTGGTCAGCGGGCCGGAACTGGTGGAGCTGCTGGCCGAGCAGGGGCTGCGGGGGCGGCTCGGCGGCGGCTCCGCGGAACAGGAGAAGCCCGCGCCGGCGGCCGCGCCGACGGATCGTCACAGCAGCCTGACGGTCAGCTGGCAGAGCCGGACGGCCGGCGGCGACGCGGTGGAGCTGGACGTCACCGCGTTCCTGTGCGCCGCCGGGCGGGTGCTGAGCGACGAGCACTTCGTGTTCTTCAACAACCCGCAGGACCCGGACGGCGCCGTGCGGCTGCACCCCACCCACTCGGTGCCGGGCGAGCCGGCCCGGGCGGTCCGGCTGACCCTGGACCTGGAGCGGCTGGCGGCCACGGTGGACGAGGTGGTGGTCGCCGTCTCCACCGAGGAGGAGGAGCCGCGGGCCCTGCCGCTCGGCTACGTGCACGGTGTCGCCCTGGCGGCGACGTACGGTCCGGGCGCGGCCGGTCCGGTGGAGTGGGCGGCCGGCACCGGCGGCGTGCCGGACAGCGCGATGCTCATGGGTTCGTTCCAGCGTGCGGGCGACGGTTGGCAGTTCAGCCCGTCGGGCCGCGCGGTGACGAACGGTCTGCTCGGGCTGGCGGGCGCGTTCGGCGTCGCGGTGGAGTAGCACGGGACCATCGTCCGCAGCACGGGGACCATGGTCCTCAGGGGTCGGTGTCATACCTGAGGAGGAGAAGACCCCCGCCGAGCCGCCGAGACGGCGGGGGTCGCCCCTCCTCGGGACATACGCATCGCGCTCGAACGGATTGGGAGGATGGAACGGAACCCCGAATGTCCGTTCCCGCCCTCAGGAGCACCCCCGTGACGACCCCCGCAACCGCCGTCCGTACCGGCCTGGCGGCCGCCCGCGCCACCGGCCTCAACAAGGTCTACGGGGACGGGGAGACCCGCGTCGTGGCCCTCGACAACGTCAGCGTCGACTT